>DATFZA010000276.1:0-7652 GCA_035314765.1 Bryobacteraceae bacterium | reverse complement strand
TTCGTCATCGGCGACCAACACCCTGGACAACGGTCCCGAGGCAACATTACTCATTGTTTTCAGTTTATCCGATGCGGTTAGGATACCGGGCTGGGGCTTGGCATGGTGTCCGAGAAGGGCGTTGCTTCCCTTTCGCACATCTCCACCGGGACCTTGGGACCGGTCATGAAGCAACCGATTCAACCACCCCTGACCGCCGCGGCCCGGTCACGCCTTCCGAGCCGCGGCCGTCAGGGAGTGTCTCGATGGACCTGCGGCCCCCCAAAGGGATGAAGACGCAGTCGGGTGGTTTCGCAGAATCAGGAATTTGGAAAGCGTCTTCAACGGAGCGGGCTGGAAGTAGTGGCAGGGTTGTTTCTTGACGGGTTTGACAGCGCGTAAGTTTTGCAGCAGCCAGGCGCAAAGGCAGCCGGCCTGGTCGCTATGATAGAAAGATGTCCAGCGTTCCCGTCCTTGAAAACGTGTCTCCCGCCGAGCACATCCAACAGCTCGAACGAGATTATCTGCTGCAGAATTATGCCCGCTATCCGCTGACGTTGCATCGCGGAAAGGGCTGCTATGTTTCCGATCTGGCGGGCAAGCGCTACCTGGACATGATTGCGGGCATCGGCGTAAACGCGCTCGGCTATGCGCACCCGCGCATCACCAAAGCGATTCGCGAGCAGGCTGGTCTTCTGATTCACACTTCGAATCTCTATTACCACGAGTATCAGGGCCGCCTGGCGCAGCGCCTGGCGCAGGTCAGCGGCTTGCAGCGGACGTTCTTCAGTAACTCCGGGACCGAGTCCATGGAGGGCGCGCTGAAGATGGTTCGCGCGCACGGAAACAAATTGCATCCGGAGAAATTCGAGATCGTTTCACTAGACAATTCCTTTCACGGACGCACCTTCGGGGCGCTTTCGATTACCGGCCAGGAGAAATACCGGCGCGACTTTGAGCCCATGCTTCCCGGTGTAAAATTCGTGCCATTGAACGACCCGGACGCGCTCGAGCAAGCGGTCTCGGAACGCACGGCCGGCATCGTTATCGAATGGATTCAGGGCGAAGGCGGCATCAACCCCATGACCCAGGAGTACGCGCGCAGGGCGCGCGAACTTGCCGACAAGTACGATGCGTTGCTGGTCTTTGACGAAATCCAGTGCGGCGTCGGCCGGACGGGAAACTATTTCGCCTACCAGCTTTCCAACCCGGTGGTCTTGCCGGACATCATGGTCGCGGCCAAGCCCATGTCCTGCGGATTGCCGCTGGGGTGCATCGTGGCCAATGAGCGCGCGGCGGCGGCCATCGGATCGGGCATGCACGGGTCCACCTTTGGCGGAGGTCCGCTGGCGTGCCGCGTGGCGCTGGAGTTCTTTGACATGATGCCGGAGCTGTTGCCGCAAATCCGCAGCAAGGGCGCATATTTCCGCTCGCGGCTTGCGGAACTGCAAAAGCGCCACGGCTTCATCAAAGAAGTGCGCGGGGAAGGGTTGATGGTGGGAGTGGACATGGACGTCCCCGGCAAACAGATGGTGCTCGACGCGATCGAGCAGGGAATGCTCATGAACTGCACGCACGAGACGGTTTTGCGATTTCTGCCGCCGTACATCATCAGCGAAAAAGAGATCGACCGGGCCGTGTCTATCCTGAAAAAGATTTTCAAAAAGCAGTGAAGCTAAAGGAGTGGGATCAGCGGTACCAGTCAGGCGAGACCGCTTTCGATACGCCGGTCCCGCTGGTTGTGGAAATTGCCGAAATTGTTGCGGCCGGGATGCCAGGGCGAGCGCTCGACGTCGCTTGTGGCGCGGGAAGAAACGCGATCTACCTGGCGCGGCAGGGTTGGCAGGTGAAGGCCGTCGACGGCTCCGCGGCTGCTTTGGCCACGCTACACCAGCGAAATGGCGATTTGCCCATTGAGACCGCGCTGGTCGATCTGGAGCGGGAAGCGTTGAATATTCCGGCCGGCTGCTACGACCTGATCGTCGCTGCCTACTACCTGCAACGCGACCTGTTTCCGGCGATGATGCGGGGCGTGCGCCAGGGTGGTGTTCTGATCGCGATCGTGCATGTCGCCGGCCAACCAACGCCGCGCCGGGCCGCTCCCGGGGAGCTAAAATCGATCTTTGAGGGCTGGGAGATTCTGCACTACTACGAAGGAGAGCCGCGCGAGGACTGCCACCGCCAGCCTGTAGCCGAGATCGCGGCGCGAAAACCATGATTGAACCAAGTCAAGCCGCGGCCTTACTGGAATATTTCGGCAAAGTTCATCAGCGGACCCTGCGGGTGGCGCGAACGATTCCGCTCGACCAACTGGAATTCCGTCCTCGCGCGGGAGCATTTTCGCCGGGTGACCTGGTTCGGCACATCGCGGTAACCAACCGCTACACATTCGCGGAGAATATTCAAGGAAAACCCTCGCAATACCACACGCACGGAACGGAGCTTGCCGAAGGGCTCCCCGCCGTTCTGGCATTTGCCGAACGCATGCACACTGAAGCGATGGGGATCTTTTCCGCGTTTACCGATGAGGAATGGAATGCCAAAGTACAGACCGCCGATGGGGCGGCAATCACCCGCTGGAAGTTGCTGCGGCTGATGATTGAGCACGAAATCCATCATCGCGGTGAATTGTATGCCAGCCTGGGAATGCTGGGTGTGGCCGTCCCTCCCTTGTATGGACTGACGTCGGAAGAGTTACGCTCGCGCGCTAAAGCCTAATATTTATGGCAACCTATCAGCACACCCTGACCATGCCCGTGGATCCGGTCCACGTGTACGATTATGTAACGGAGCCGCGCAACTGGGCGCAATTTCTTCCCACGGTGCAGAACGCCGACACGGTTCGGGGAGAACACGAGCGAGTGCGCATTCGAGGGGTCAGCCACGGGCACAGCTACGACACGGAAGGCTATCTGAGACTGGACCGGCACCGTCTCAGCATGCAATGGGGCGCGGACGGCGAACAAGGGTACCACGGGTCGTTGGTCGTCCGCCTGATCGAGTCAAGCGAGCTGGAAACCGAGATCTCGTTGGAGTTGAGATTTAGCCAGGAGCCCGCAGGCGACACCGAAAAAGAGATGGAGCAAGCGCTCGAGAACATCCGCGATCATTTTCTGAGGCCGCAAAGAAGGCGTTCGTGAGAGAAACGGATCGAACGAATGTTAGGACCAGATGCTCGCTCTCGCTCGTGTTGGAGAGAATTATGCAGGCGGCTCGTCGCAAGCGCAGGCGGGCTTCAGTTGAGCGAGCGGTCAAGGACTACTACGACTCACTCTCGAACGAAGAAGCGGCAGAACTCTCCGAATGGGGCGAATTCGCCCTGCGTGAGTTTCCGGGGGAGGAGTCGCTTAATCGCGGCTAGCTTCAACTGTTCGGTGCTCCACGCCGCGCCCCTGGCCCGGCATCCATTCCCATACGCCGTCCGCTTCGCGCTCCTGCGCATGCACGCGGCCTTGCCGGTGCATGTGTTCCAAATGCGCCAGAACTTCAAAAATTGCGAAGTGGTGGTTGATCGGGCTAAGCTGCCTGCGCCACATCTCGGTGACCAGCGTATTGGCGGATCGCGGCGCGTCCGTTACCAGACGCAGCATCTCGTCGCAGCGCTCACCGTGATGGGCGATGGTGTTGGCGATCCATTCACGATGGCCGCTGAAGGGCGTCCCATGGGATGGCAGAATGATGTCGATCTCCAACGGCCGCAGCTTCTCGAGCGAGGCAAGGAAATCGCCGAGCGTATCCGCGTCGGGATGCCAGGCGACGTTGGGTGTGATGTTCTCGAGAATCTGATCGCCGGAGATCAGCAGTTTCGCCTGCTCATTGTAGAGACAGATGTGTCCCGGCGAGTGGCCCGGCGTCCAGAGGACCCGGAACGAACCCGCGGCGGTTGGAATCTCCTCGCCCCCTTGAAATAAACGATTGGGGACGAGGTCATGGAAATTGCGGCGGATCTGCAAAAAGTGCCGCTCCATGCGTGACTGCAGCTCCATCGAGACGCCGGCGCGCGAGAACACCGTATCCAGCCACGGGACGCGGCGCGTACCACGGGCGACGATCTCCAGATGCTCGGCCTCTACCGCGTGCATCCACAAAACGGCCCCGGTCAATTCCAGCAGCCGGGCGGACATACCCATATGGTCCGGGTGCATGTGCGTGAGCAGGATTTGGCGGATGTCGGTCCATTGGAGACCCATACTTGCGATTGCCGGCTCCAGCGTCTGCCACGCCTCGTCGGTCTCCATTCCGCAATCGATCAGCATCCAGCCGTTGTCCAGCTTGATCAGATGTACATTGACGGATTCCAGCTCAAAAGGCAGCGGGAGAGCCACCGTATATACGTTGGGGATTACCTGTTGGAAGTGATTCAAGATTTGACCGCGTCACCTTTTAGTTTAGCCGTGAGCGGGATTGGGCGAGCAATATTTGCCCTGCCTGTCGATCCGGTCCACGAGGATAAAATGAGCATTGAGGCGTTGCCAATGAGTAAGAAGACTTCTATCGCGCCGATGCTCTCCGTCCGCAACGGAGCGAGGGCCATCGAGTTCTACCAAGCGGCATTCGGAGCGGAAGAGCTGTTTCGCGTCGACGATCCAAGCGGAGCGGTGGTGGCTCGGCTCTCCGTCGTGGGCGCCGAATTCTGGCTGGCTGACGAATCTCCGGAGCACTTGAACTTCAGCCCGGAGTCCCTCGGCGGAGGTACTGTGCGGATGGTGATGATCGTGGACGATCCGGATGGCGCCTTCGCTCGCGCCGTGGAGGCGGGCGCAAAGGTGGTTTGGCCGGTCGGCAATCAGTATGGCTGGCGGTTAGGACGAATCGTAGACCCGTTCGGGCATCATTGGGAAATCGGCAAGCCCTTGCCGGAAAACACCTGAGCAGGCAATGCCTTGCCGGAACACATCCGACCAAATGTGGCGGGATTCACTTCAAGCCCGTCCCTGCGGAAGCCAGCCAAATCCCACCAAGGCGCCCCCGCCTGTCCGCTGCTCGATCTGAGCGAGCGACTGGAAGGCGCGTCCCAGGAACTTCTCTAGCGGCATGCTTGCCGTCCGGAAAAACCAGGCGTGCTGCGCGTACACCAGACAACCGGAGCCGAGCACCAACATCCGATGCAGGGTTCGGGCCAACGACTCCGCCCAGAAACCACGCTCGCGGCTGAACAGCGCCAGCACGTGTCCCTGGTAACAGAGGTGCAGCGCTTCATCGCGCAAAATGTTCTGGCAAATGGACCGCAGCAACTCCGAGCTGGTGAAATCGCGCAGCGCTGAATAGTAGGAGATGGCGATACATTCGGCGGTTGATAGGACCGTGACGATCAGCTCCAGCCCCGCGCGCTTGCGCACCCAGCGGAAGACCGCGTCCGTCCAATCGTGCTCCATCAGCTTGACTCCCTCGCGGGCCAAGAAGCGGCCAAGCACCAAGCTGTGCCGTTGCTCCTCCTGAATGAAGGAGCGCGTGGCCTCGGCTAAGCCGGGGATTCCGTGCGCCGCTTCGAACGCCGCGGCCCGCGCCAGCAGGCTTCGCCCCTGGGCATACTCCCCCAACTGAAACTGCGCGAGGGCAGGAGCGATGACCCACAGTTCCGATTCGGACGCGCTCCCTGACAAGCGAGGTGCAGTTTCCCAAGCGAGTTCCGGCGAGTTGGTCCAATCGTTGGAGGCAAAGTGCTGGGCCCACTCCGGAAATAACTTTGTCATACAAAGTACTCTATCAGAAGCTGAGGCTCATGGCAACCATAAAATTGGGTTTTCCACACACCGGGGTGTCACACCGCACAATGCAATAACGACGGACTAAGTCTTATAGACTACTTGCCACGCTTCTGCGGCCTCTACGCTAGCAAAGCCTCATTTCCGGACTAAGCCAGATAGCTTAAGCTGCGAGGGATTACCTTAGAGTTTCACCGATCAAATTGAAACGAATAACAAGCCCGTACTAGTATTTTTCCCGGCAGGGGACTCAATAGGACTATTGTTCGGGACGGGGATTCTACCTAAGCTAGACCTTAACCGGACGTTGGCACACGAATGCAACGCCGGATTTATACACCTGAGTATTGCTCAGTTGGAGGACAGGAAAGAAGATGAATCGCTTTTTTGCAGTTTTAACATTAGCGCTCCTTTGCACGGCAGCTTCGCAAGCCGGCCTGACGGCCAGCTTCGTAAACGCGGCCAGCATGGGCGGAGGCGTCTGGCAGTTCAATTACCTTTTGACAACGGCGGACAACGATCAGCTGGATCCCGCGGCCATCGCCGGCGCGACGTGCACCACCGGGGGCGGAACAACGCCTTGCGCGCCGAGCACGACATTCGCGACGATTTACGATATTCCGAATCTCGTCATTAACGGATCGAGCCCGAGCGTCGGCGCTAACGCCGGTTGGGGCGTCGTCACCCAGTTCGTCGGCGTGACCCCCGTCACCAGCCAGGGCGGCAGTGTGAACCCGCCCAACGGCGACAGCGGTTCGATCGAGAACGTGACCTTCTACTACACAGGCGGCACGATTTATTGCGGGGGCGTTGTGAATCCCTCTCATGGCTGCGTCGGCACGTATCAATCTGTATTTTCCGGATTCTCGTTCGAAGTGTCCAACTCAACCGGCTCCACGACTCTTGGCTCTTACACGTCGTCAGTCACCAATTCCGACCTGCACAACCTGCAAGGCGAGAGCGGGATTAACGCCGTAAACTATGGGTCAGGTAGCGTTATCATTCCGCTAATTGGGACGCCCGAACCTTCCTCGATTGCTCTTCTAGGACTTGGTTTGGTCGCATTGGGTTTCGCGGGCCGTAAGCGGCGCGCACAGTAAGTTTCACTTGATTTGTTCCTGGGAAGATCGTCAGGCTAAGCGAATGTCTCGCCACTGCCTGACGATCTTCCCGGTTTAGGTCCCTTCCTGGATTTGAGCCCCGCCGCCGACTCTCCCGCCGAAAACCCCCGTGTTCTTCTTCGTTCAGAACGATAGCCAACTGATAAAATCAGCTTGGGTTTCCGATGAATCCTGTTGACACCGTTCTTCGCTTCCTCGATCGCATCAATGAACGCGACGCCGATCGACTCGCCGAGTTGATGACGGAGGACCACGCGTTCATAGACTCCCTGGGCCAGACGATACGCGGCCGCGAAAAGATGCGGGCCGGATGGCGCGGCTATTATGCCATGAGCCCCGACTATTGGGTTTCGCACGAAGAGATTTTCCAGAATGGCAAACAAGTGGCTGTCTTCGGAGCGGCGGGCGGAACGATCGCCGGAACCAAGTGGCGGACCCCGGCAGCCTGGCTTGCAGTGGTGCAGGACGATCTGGTAAAAGAGTGGCGGGTCTACGCCGACAACAAGCCGGTGTACGACATCCTGGCGAAGTCCAATCCCCGATAGCGGCGTTCCCTGCCGCTGGTGTGGGGCAGGATATTATCCTGCGCGCCGGTTAGTCACCGGCGCCTCTTCACGAGCAGCTACATCTCCCCCCGCTTCACCGCTTCAATCGCATGGCTCGCCGCCCGATACGCCAGTGCCTGAATTGTCGCCGTCGGCTGCTGGCGGGCGGAAGTAACGAAATTACTGCCATCCACGATAACCAGGTTCCCTACATCGTGTGTCCGGCTGAAGCGGTTCACCACTGACGTCTTCGGATCGTTGCCCATCCGGCAGGTTCCCATGAGATGACGCGAAGGCATCTC
>DATFZA010000275.1:0-2565 GCA_035314765.1 Bryobacteraceae bacterium | reverse complement strand
ACCAGCGTGCGCTCGACCATGGCGTGCCACCGTACCCGGGCGATCATGACTGGCTGCTGGCCGCCTGGTATTTCTCGGCCGCGGCGGAACTTTGCATGGGTTGGGTCGCGCTGCTCCTGGCCGCGTTAGGCCTTTTCGCGGCCGGCAAGGCAAAGGCGGTCTGGCCCGTTATCTATCTGCTCCTTCCTCCCGTGTTCTATGTCTGGAGCATGCATTCCGGCGGCACGCCTATCTATGTGCCGGTGCTGTGGCCCAACAGTTACTACAACACCCGCTATGCCTTGAGCGCCTTGCCGTTGATTGCACTCTGCGCGGGCGCGGTCGTGCTGTGGTGGCCGTCAAAACGCCAGGCGTGGGCCGCGGCCGTGATCGTGGCAGTATCGGCCGCTGCGGCTAGCCCGGTCTGCTGGAAGGAATCGCAGGTGAATTCCGCAGGCCGCCGCGTCTGGACCGAGCAAGCAGCGGACTACTTGCGATCCGAATACCGGACCGGCGACGGAATCTTCACATCCCTGGGGGACTTGGCTGGCATTTATCGCGAAGCCGGGATCCCGCTGCGCGAAACGCTGAATGAAGGCAATCGCCCGCTATTCCTTCCAACCACCCGCCAACCCCTGCTGTTGTTGCATGAGGAGTGGGCCGTGGCCATGGCCGGCGATCCCGTTGCGTCAGCGGTGGAACACTTGTCCGTGCAGAACGGTCCAAAATATGAGTTGATGAAGACCATCGTGGTCAAGGCCCAACCAGTTATCCAGATATACCGCCGCACCAATCCTGTGGGGCAAGCGAGCAGCTTTGTGGGGCAGGCTAGTAGCCTGCGGCCGATTATCAATCGGCCCCCGCCGGCCATCAATTTAAATCAGCCCGTTAATCAATGAAAATCCCCTTCACCAAAGCCCACGGCGCCGGCAACGATTTCGTCCTAACCTGGCAGCACGAAGTGCCCGCCGGTGCAGACCTGCCTGCCCTCGCCCGCGAGATCTGCGCCCGGCATGAGGGCATCGGCGCAGACGGTTGGATGTTGCTCCGGCGCAACGCCATCCGGCTCTTCAACGCCGACGGAAGCGAACCCGAGATTTCCGGCAACGGGACCCGTTGTGCCGCTGCATTCCTCCTGGAAGACCAGCCCGCCGCGGACATTACCATCGACACCGGCGCGGGCCCCAAGCATCTGCGTCTGATCTCGGTGATAGACCGCATTTGGATGTTCGAAATGGATATGGGCCTTCCGCGTTACGCGCCCGGGGACGTCAGCAAGGAACTTCCTCTGCATCACCTGCTGGGCGAGGTTACCCTGCTCGACGTCGGCAACCCCCAGTGCGCCGTATTTGTCACCGAGTTCCCCGAGGACTGGGAGAGAATCGGCGCCGAAGTAGAAAGCCATCCGTACTTTCCCAAGCGGACCAACGTCTCCTTCGTGCGCGTGGTTGATCGGCACACCCTGGATGTTCGTTTCTTCGAGCGCGGTGTGGGACCAACCAAAAGCTCGGGAACCGGTTCCACCGGCGCCGCTGCGGCGGCAATATTGAGGTGCGTTGCCGAAAGCCCCGTGACCGTCAAGACACTGGCCGGAGACTTGGTCTTGCGCTGGGACGACTCCCTCTATCTCACCGGACCAGCAACCATAATCGGCAAAGGCGAATTCTACCCGCGCTACATAGCAACCTGAGCGGCGCGGATGGGGACATTGCGGGCTAGTGTCCGAAATCGTCCTCTTCAACAATCGCAGCATTGTCCCCTCGGCGCTAGGCATCGAAGCACCTTCCCCGACTGACTAAGCTGAGTACACCGTTTCGCAATTACCGTCTCGTACTGCCGCTTGGTCCCCCGCTCACGGTCGGGCCACATTGAGCCTAGTCCCGACGGTAAGTGAGGGGACCTGACGCGGATGGGGACATTGCGGGCTAGTGTCCGCAATCGTCCTCTTCAACAATCGCAGCATTGTCCCCTCGGCGCTAGGCCGGCGCTAACCGGCTGTTAGGCACTTTCCCCGACTAAGTACCTACCGCATAAAGGGAATACTACCGCCCGCCGATGGTATACCCAAGGCCATGTTTCCGCTAAACCTGTTGAGCAAAAGCCAGAAATACGCCATTGCCCAATGGCTTGAGTCCCAAGCGATTGGCTGGTATCGGGAACGCAACCTCAACCGGACGGAAGGACAGCGCCATCTGGAAGCCAAGAACTGGCGTGAAGCCGAGCGTCACTTTCTCCTCGCCCTCGGCGAACGGCGCCATTCCTCCAGCCGGACCATTGAGATGAGCCTGGGACTTGCGAAGGCCCAGCGTTGCCAAAATAAATTTTCCGACGCCGAGCAAATCGTCCACGCCGCGATCGATTTGGCGGCCAAGCAGTCCAGCCGGGCCCTGCAGTCCAACGCTCTCGACGCCCTGGTCGAGATTCAGATGGATCGCGGCGTGTTTGCGGAAGCGCAGAAAACGGCTGAGGAAAACTTGCGTCTGGAAACGGCTCAGATGAAGCCCAACAAGCAGCGCCTTGCTCTCTGTTCCCGCAGAATCGCAAATGCCCTGGCGAAGAGCGGACGGCTGCACGAAGCAACGGCCA
>DATFZA010000274.1:0-9010 GCA_035314765.1 Bryobacteraceae bacterium | reverse complement strand
GCTGTGTTTCGCGCGCCAGCTCGCACAGCAGTTCGAGAATTTGTTCGGCGAGGCGCGGGTCGAGCGATGCGACCGGCTCGTCGGCGAGGAGCAATACCGGCTGCTGGATTAGTGCACGGGCGATCGCCACGCGCTGGTGCTCGCCGCCGGAGAGAGAGGAGGTCGGCTGGCGCAGTTTGTGTTCCAGGCCCACGCGGCGGAGCGCGGCGGCGGCCTGCTCGAGTTCATCCGCCGTAGGCTTGGCAAGGAAGCGCAATGCGCGCGGCCAGGACCATCGGCCGAGAGCCCCGGCCATGACGTTCTGGTAAACGGCCAGCCGGTCCACCAGGTCGTGCCGCTGCGAGACCACGGCGATGCGGCTGCGCAGGCGGCGGAGTTCGGCGCCGCGGGCGCGCGTGACTTCAACGCCATCGAGCTGGATTGAGCCCGACGTTGCGGGCGCAAACCCGTTGATGGCGCGAAAAAGAGTGGTTTTGCCCGCGCCGCTGGGCCCGAGAATGGCCACGCGCTCGGCGGGCTCCGCCGCGAGGTTCACTTGATCGAGAACGGGGTGGTGTTGGTCATAGCGCACCACCAACTCCCGGATGTCGAGTAACGGCATGCGCTCAAAGCATCTTCAGTTCGCGGGCAACGTTCCTCACGGAGTCGTACTCGGAATCGTTCACGCGGACGAACTCCTTTCCGCGCAGAATCTCGAGAATGTCGTCGTTATGGCCGGCCTTCAGGCTGAGAAAGGCATTAGCAAACTTGTCGCGATGGGCCGGGTTCACTTCCTTGCGGGCCACCCAGACGTAATCGACAAAGGGCTCGGAAGTGTGAAAGACGCGTACTTTTGAGGCGTTCGCGGTGCCGTCGCCGGTCATCGTCTTATACACGGTCTCATCGAGGGCGCCGGCATCGGATGCGCCCGTCTCGACGGCCTTGAGAGTCGCCGGATGGCTGCCGGTGTAGCGGAATTTCAAATCCCTGTCGGCGTCCACGCCGGCTTTCTTCAACTCGCGGTAGGGGATCAGGTGACCGCTGGTGGAGTTGATGTCGCCAAAAGCGAAGCTCTTGCCCTTGGTGTCGGCCAGCGACTTAACGCTGGATCCGGCCTGCGTGACGAAGACCGAATGGAACTGTTTGTCGATGCTGCGCTGGACCAGGGGAACGACGCCGTAACGCTCATGCGCTTTGAGATAAGTGAGCGCGCCGAGGTAAGCGAAATCGAGCGAACCGTTGCCCAACGCCTCGACGGTGGCGTTGTAGTTGGTCGGGATGATGAGCTTGACCGGCTCGCCGAGCGCTTTGGCCAAATAATCACGCAATGGGGCCTTCTGTTCGATGGAAACCTGGGTGGCGCCGGCGTCGGGAATCATGCCGACGGAGATGCCGTCGGCGGCCCGAAGGAGGGTGGCGGAAGAAGCGAGCGCGGCCAGCATTTCGCGCCGCGAGAGGAAGCCTGGCATCGTGATCACCAGTATACCGATGCGAAATGGGGTGATCAAGTTGCAGCATTAGCGGAGCGTGCGGTCGGCAGGCGCCAGGGGACACAGCTACCATAAGTTTCGACGAAGGAGTTCGGACTTGAGCCCGCTGTGTCCCCATCCGCCTCGCCGGTCCGCATTCGAAACAGTTGAGAAGGCCGGCTGGGGTCCGCCCTACAGCGTCACGCTAAATTCAGAGTGTGCCGATAGCTCCGATTAAACTCAAGATCGTCCAGACTGGCGAGCCGGTCCTGCGCGAAAGGGCCAAGCCGCTTACCCTAGAACAACTACAGAGCAGCGAAGTTCAGAACCTGATCGACTTGATGCGCGAGACCATGCGCGACGCGCCGGGCGTGGGGTTGGCGGCGCCGCAGATCGGAGCCGGATTGCAGTTAGCGGTCATTGAAGATCGCGCCGACCTGCTCGAAAAAATGGACCCCGAGCAGCTCGCCCGGCAGGATCGCCATCCGCTGCCGTTTCACGTAATCGTCAACCCGAAAATCACGCTGATGGGTGAGCCAATTGAATTCTTCGAGGGATGTCTCAGCGTCCGCGGCTTTATGGCCGTGGTGCCACGGGCGCAACGCGTCCGCGTGGAATGTTGGAACGAGCGCGGCGAGCCGCAAGTGATCGAGGCCGCCGGCTGGTATGCCCGCATTCTGCAGCACGAGATCGATCACTTAGACGGAACGCTGTACCTGGACCGCATGTACACGCGCTCGTTCATGACTGAAGACTACTACCGCCACGCATATAGCCGTTGACACTATATCCGGAGTGGATATAATGGAAGCATGCCGCTACCCGAGGCGAGTTTCCACATTCTAATGGCCCTGTCGGACGAAGACCGCCATGGCTACGCCGTGATTCAGGAAGTCGCCGCGCGCACCAATGGCGAATTGAAGCTGGGCGCAGGCACGCTCTACCGGTCCATCCAACGCATGCTGGAGGAGGGCTGGATCAAAGAAGTGAACGAGCGTCCCGCTCCCGATTTAGACGACGAGCGGCGCCGCTATTACCGCATCACGCCGCAAGGCAGAGCAGTGGCGCGCGCCGAAGCCAAGCGCCTGACGAATCTCGTCAAGCTGGCCAGAGAGAGCGGCTTCGCTCCGGGGAGGGCGTGATGACTTTCTACCGCTGGTTGTTGCATGTTTATCCGTCTTCTTTCCGGACTGAATATGGCGAAGAATTATGCGCCGTTTTCGCTACCGAGCGGCGGGAGGCGTCTGGCTTGGGCATACCGGTTTTTTGGATCGGCGCCATTCTCGATGTCCTGATCAACGCGTTCCGGGTTCATCTGGATATCTTCTTACAGGATTTTCGCTATACTCTGCGGACGCTCGGCCGCTCGCCCGGGTTCGCGTTCACAGCGGTCATTGTCGCCGCACTGGGCATCGGCGCCACGACGGCGGCATTCACCATGGTCGACCATGTTCTCATCCGGCCGCTTCCTTTCCCCGATCCGGACCGCTTGGTAAATCTCTACGAGGACAAAGCGGCGCTAGGCCAACACGATTGGGATATAGCGCCCGCCAATTTTCGCGATTGGAAACAGGGGAGCAGTTCGTTTGAGAACATGGGCGCATACTTCCATGGGCCGGCCAATCTGGTGGGCGAAGGCGAGCCGCAAACTGTCCAGGCGGCTGAACTGACCGTGGACCTGTTCCCGACTCTGGGAGTGCAACCGTTGCTAGGCCGCGTCTTCTCAAGCGACGATAACCGCGACAGCGCGCCAGCCACTGTGGTCCTGAGCTACGGATTGTGGCAGACCGTCTTCGCCAGCGATGCGGGCGTGCTCGGGCGCAAGGTGATTCTGGACGATGGCTCTTACACAGTGGTCGGCGTGATGCCGAAAACCTTCGCATTTCCCACCCGTGAAGCCCAGCTTTGGAAGCTGATGCGCTTGCGCCCCGATGCGTATGCGGACCGCAACGATAATTATCTTTACGGAGTGGGCCGGCTCAAACGGGGAGTTTCCATGGAGAAAGCCCGCGCCGATTTGGGCGCCATTGCGGGCCGCCTGGCGCAAGCGTATCCGAAAGAACTGGCGCAGACGGGCGCCACGGTCCGTTTGATGCACGACGATGTCAGCGGACAAGCTCTTTTGATGCTCAAGGTGCTGCTGGGCGCGGCGCTGTGCGTACTGCTGATTGCGTGCACCAATCTCGCGAATCTGCTGCTGGCCCGCGCGATGGTGCGGCGCAAGGAACTCGCCATTCGCGCCGCCATGGGCGCGGGGCGGGAGCGTCTGGTCCGCCAAATGCTCACCGAAAGCCTGTTCCTGGCCCTGATGGGTGGAGCGCTGGGCGTGATCATTGCGAAGCTGGCGCTGCCGCTGCTCACGCGCCTGGCGCCGGTGTACTTGCCGATCGTGGCCACGCCTTCGATGGATCTGCGAGTCCTGCTGTTTGCCGCATTGATCACTTGCGGAACCGGGATCGTCTTCGGCGTGATTCCAGCGTTGCGTATTTTCCGGAGCGACGCGATGCGCGAAGGTTCGCGTTCCGGCGTCGGCGGGCGCAAGGAGCGGATTCGGTCCATCCTGGTCATCGCGGAAGTTACCGGCTCTCTCGTATTGTTAGTCTCCTGCGGTCTGCTAATCCGCGCGCTGTGGAGAATCCAGGCCGTCGATCCGGGATTCCGGAGCAAGCATGTGCTGACGCTGCGAACCATGCTGCCGATGCCCAAATACGAAAAGCGTGCGCCGCGCGAGGCCTTCTACCGCCGGGTTTTGACGGAGACACGGCAGCTTCCCGGTGTTACGGGCGCGGCTTACACCAGCTTCTTGCCGATGGTCATGGGCGGCGGCATCTGGCCGGTGGAGGTTCAAGGCCATCCGGAAGACATCGCCAAACGCCGCACCGCCAGCCTGCGATTTATTACTCCGGGGTACTTCTCGGTGATGAGCATCCCGCTGGTTTCGGGCCGGGATGTAAGCGATTCCGATACGTTTGAGGCGCCGTTTGTAGCGGTCGTCAGCGAATCGTTTGTTAAGCGCTATTGGCCGGGTGAAAACCCGCTGGGCCGCCACTTTGATTTCGGCAATCATGACCGCGTGGTAGTGGGCGTGGTGCGCGACATCAAAGTTCGCGGCCTGGAGCGAACGAACGAGCCGCAAGTGTATCTCTCGTATAAACAACATGACCAGGTTGGTTTGTTTTACGCTCCGAAAGATCTGGCGGTCCGTTCATCGGGCGATCCTTTGGCCCTGGCGCCGGCCATCCGGCGGATCATCCACCAGGCCGATGCCTCGCAGCCGGTGGCCAACATGCGGACTCTGGGCGATATTGTCGAATTGCAGACGGCCTCCCGGGTGGTGCAGGTGCGCGTGCTGGGCGCTTTCGCGCTGATCGCGTTTCTGCTCGCGGCCACGGGGATCCACGGGCTGCTGGCTTTTGCGGTCTCCAGCCGGACTCAGGAGATCGGCGTCCGCATCGCGCTGGGCGCCCGCTCCCAAGGCATCCTCGCGATGATTCTGCGCGACGGCATGGTTCTGGCGGGCACGGGAATCCTGTTGGGCGTTGGTCTCGCTTATGGCGCCGGCCGCTTGCTGCAATCCTTGCTCGCGGGCGTCACCCCAGGCGACCTGGAGACCTTTGCCGCGGCAATTCTGCTCTCGGCTCTGATGACCCTGGCCGGCAGCCTGCTGCCCGCACTGCGCGCCATGCGCGTGGATCCGGTAACGGCGATTCGAATGGAATGAGGTTACTTGGTGACGTGATCGTAATGCGGCATGCGAAGTTCAGAAACTTGTCGATCCTCCTATCCTTTGACGGGGACAAGCTGGTGCCCCCACAGATGCATTGTGCAAGCCCACGGCCGATGGCCTTTGCATTATAAAATCAAGCTATGCGCTCGATCGAGTTGCCCGAACACGAGAGCGTGAAGCTCGTGTTTGACCCGGAATACCACCTGTCTGAGCAAGATTATCTGGCGTTCTGCCGCGCTAATCCCGCCTTGCGCTGTGAACGCACAGCGGAAGGAGAGATCGTCATCGTGCCACCCGCAGGTGGAGAAGGCGCCTATCGAAGCGGCGACGCGTTTGCGCAGCTACGTCAGTGGGCTCGAGAAGACGGCTCGGGCAAGACTTTCGATTCGAGCGTGGAATTTTTGCTACCGGACGGATCGGCTCTTTCACCCGATGCATCTTGGGTGTCCAACGAATCTCTGGATCGTTTGAGCCCCGAGCAGCGCCGCGAGTTCTTGCGCCTAAGCCCCGAGTTCGTAATCGAAGTCATGTCCCCGAGCGATCGCCTGAAAGCGGCGAAAGCCAAAATGGAGCGCTGGGTCGGGAACGGCGTGCGTCTCGGCTGGCTGATCGATGGCGATAACCAGACCGTTTATATGTATCGCAAGGGCCGAAATCCGGTGACCCGGCGCGGCATACAGGAACTCGCTGGTGAGGGTCCCGTTAAGGGATTCGTTTTGAAGCTCGACGCCATCTGGCGCGGCCTGCGGTAAGCTATGCGCTCGATCGAGTTACCCGAACACGAGAGCGTAAAGCTCGTGTTTGACCCCGAATATCACTTGTCGGAGCAAGATTATCTGGCGTTCTGCCGCTCTAATCCCGGCTTGCGCTGTGAACGCACAGCGGAAGGAGAGATCGTCATCGTGCCCCCCGCAGGTGGAGAAGGCGCCTATCGAAGTGGTAAGGCGTTTGCGCAGCTAGACCGCTGGGCCGAGAGCGATGGCCGCGGGCGATCCTTCGACTCGAGCGTCGAATTTCTGCTTCCAGACGGCTCGGCTCTGTCACCCGATGCATCCTGGGTGTCCAACGAATCCTTGGAACGCCTGACATGGGAGCAGCGGCGCGAGTTCTTGCGTCTGTGCCCGGAGTTTATCGTCGAGGTGCTGTCTCCGAGCGACCGCCTGAAAGCGGCCAAAGCCAAAATGGAGCGCTGGATCGGCAACGGCGTGCATCTCGGCTGGCTGATCGATGGCGATAATCAGACCGTTTATGTGTATCGCAAGGGCCGAAACCCGGTGACCCGGCGCGGAATACAGGAACTCGCTGGTGAGGGCCCTGTAAGAGGATTCGTTTTGAAGCTCGACGCCATCTGGCGCGGACTGCGGTAGCGCGGCATTCCTTTCAATTCCCCAGAAAATCCTGTGGATCGATTCCGGCTTGTTTCAAAATTGCGCGAAGCGTGCCCTCCGGCATGTCGCCGGGATGATTCGGTATGGTTGTGTAGCGGTCTGTCTTAGCGTTGAACCAGATTTCGTGGCTGCCAGCGGCCTGACGGTCGAATTCGAAGCCGTGCGCTTTCAACTTGTGAAACGATATCCCTATAGCGGAAGCCCGCGAGACGGCCCATTCACGCGGCAACTACGATAGTATAAACTCGCCGCTCCGCAGCCGCCGGCAGATTCGGCAAGCCATCGCGGTCGCGCCTGGCCTCGATCAGTTTCCTGGCCACGTCGCGTGCGATGTCGAGCGCCTCCGCGATGGTGCGGCCCTGCGCAACAAGGCCGTTTAGTTCGTCCGAAGTTGCCAGAAAAAGACCTTCCGGCAACTCCTCAACCCGAATCTGAATAGCCAACTCCATACGACCCGATGCTAGCACTGTTCGGAAATGCCTTGGCCTTACCTATCTCGCAGCGGCGACAACGGTGCCCGGAAATTCTTGAGGGTCGTCACCGACATGATCCTCGAACCCGGCGCTAAGACTGCCCGGCAGAACGGCAGCCCTGATACACTTTAGTCTTTCATGTTTCAGAAAGTACTAATCGCCAACCGGGGCGAGATTGCGGTGCGCTTGATTCGCGCGCTGCGCGAGCATGACATCACCAGCGTGGCCGTGTTTTCCGACGCGGATCGCCAGGCTTTGCACGTGCGTTTGGCCGACGAGGCGGAGCACATCGGACCGGCGCCTTCCTCGCAAAGTTATTTGCGCATCGCAAATATTCTGGACGCGGCAAAAAAGCATGGCGCCGATGCCATTCATCCCGGCTATGGCTTCCTCAGCGAGAACCCGGATTTCGCCCTCGCTTGCGAGCAAGCGGGAATCACTTTTATCGGACCGTCGCCGGAATCCATTCGTCTGCTCGGCTCGAAGACGCAGGCGCGCGCAATTGCGAAACGAGTGAACACGCCGATTGTTCCGGGCACGGAAGAGCCCATCGCGGGCTTGGATCGGGCACGCGGGATTGCACGGGAACTCGGCTATCCGGTGCTGCTCAAAGCCGCGGCCGGCGGCGGCGGCAAGGGCATGCGCCTGGTCGCATCGGAAGCGGAGTTCGATTCGGCTCTTCGCAATGCGTCGAGCGAAGCCGAGCGCGCGTTTCACAACAGCGAAGTCTATATCGAGAAAGCCGTGGTCAATCCGCGGCATATCGAGATCCAGCTCCTGGGCGACCGGAACGGCCACATGATCCACCTGGGAGAACGCGAGTGCTCCTTGCAGCGGCGGCACCAAAAGGTCATCGAGGAATGCCCTTCGCCGCTGGTGGCGCTCCATCCCGAGATGCGCCAGGCCATGGGAGAAGCCGCCATTCGCGTGGCCCAGGCAGCCGGATACTACAATGCCGGCACCGCCGAATTCCTGGTGGATCGGGATCGCAATTTCTACTTCCTCGAGATGAACACGCGGCTGCAAGTGGAGCATCCCGTAACGGAGCTGGTGACCGGGCTCGACCTGGTGCATTGGCAACTGCAGATTGCGGCGGGAAAACCGCTGACGCTGAAACAGGAAGACATTCAGTGGCGCGGTTCGGCCATCCAATGCCGGCTGTATGCGGAAGATCCCTGGGCCGATTTTATGCCATCTCCGGGACGCATTCACCATTTAAGAGAGCCGTCCGGTCCGGGCGTACGCCTGGATTCCGGAGTCTATCCCGGATACACGGTCCCGATGGATTACGATCCGCTGCTGGCAAAGTTGGTGGTTTGGGGCGAAGACCGGCTGGCCGCAACCGCGCGCATGTTGCGGGCGCTGAATGAGTACATCGTCACCGGCATCCGCACCAACCTGGATTTCTTTCGCGAGATTCTGCGCGATCCCTGTTTTGTGTCCGGTCAACTGCACACTGGCTTCATTTACGGATTTCTTGCGAGGCGCTCTCCCGTTGGATCGGATCCGGAACTGCAGACAGTGGCGGCGCTCGCTGCCCTGGCGCATCAGAAACAGCAACAACCTGCCGCCGCGGCCCACGTAGAACATGCCACCGGCCGCTGGTTGTTGACGGGCCGGGCGCGAGGGCTCCGATGAAGTGGAGCGTGTTTGCCGCCGATTTGGGACCGCTTGCTGACGCGCGCGGGAGCGGTTGGATGGTGGTCAAGGGCCGCGCGCGAGGACTCCGATGAAGTGGAATGTGTTCGTGGATGGCCAGCGGCTGGATTGGAGGGAACTCCCGGCACAGGACATTGAACAGGTCGAGACGGGGGTTTACTCGATCCTTTATAACGGACGCAGTTTTGAAGCGCGTCTGACTCCCACGGCGGAAGGCTTGGCCGTTACGGTCAAGGGCCAGAGCTTCCTGGTGGAAGTCACCGATCCGCGGAACTTCAGTTCGCGGGAGCAGGCGGATGCGGGCGCCGGCCGGCA
>DATFZA010000273.1:0-15245 GCA_035314765.1 Bryobacteraceae bacterium | reverse complement strand
GCAAAGAACATCCAACACCATGCGGACATGAAACTTGGCGCCCGCCGGCACCCGCTCCAGCGTGCGCGGATTGGCCTGGGAAGTGATGCGGTCAATGGCGTTCTCGCTCTTCACTTCAGTCAACTCGTCGTCCAGATTTTCCCGCATTTGGGGCGTGATGCTGTCGGCGAGCAAGGGTGCATCATAGACCGTAAGCCGCGCCGGACTAGCCGTGCCGCTTTCGAGCCCCTCCCCGTTGGTCACCTTTTCCAAGCGTCCAGGATTGCGTCCGAACAGCAGGCAGATCTCGTCGTCCGGGCGGTCGCTCTGGTGAATTCTCACTTCCTGCCCTTTGCGTTTGGACAAATAGACTAACTCGGAAGGAATCGCCAGGCCCGAGGTCTGTTCCAGCAGCGAGCGCAGTTTGCCGCGCAGCGAGCTGCCCGGGACATAGGGCAATCCGAAAGCATCCTTTACGACCGGGTTATCCGCTCCGCCAATTTCCAGCGAGCCTTTGCCCGCGCCAATGTGCAAGCCAGTGAGGCAGGTAAGATCCAGTTCCAGGATCAGTTTCCCCACCAGTTTCAATTCCGTCTTCAGCGTGTGCGAACTCATGAATTGGGTATCCGTTTATTCGTTATAAGCAACAATGGCTTCAAAAAGGTCGCGAAAACGTTCGTAGCCGCGGGCATCGTTTTTGCGCGTCACTTGCAACAGGAGTTTCTCGAGCGTATCGAGACTGCGTAGCGAGTGCCGGGCGATGGTGTAAGCCAGGCGGGCGCGCAACATCACAAACTGGTGCTGCCGCTCATTCTCCGGCGCCCGGACGGCGCGCCGCACCGCGTTGTAGAGCCGCCGCAGTTGGCTCTTGGTGCCCGAGTCCATATCGCGCATCCGGCTGACCACGCCGTGCGCCTGATTATCGAGATACAGCGGATCCGAGATCAGCTTTTCGAGATCGATCTCGGGAGGACCGTCCGGCCGGCGGTCGCGGTCGCCGCCGCGGTCACCTCGCTCTCCCCGGCCTTCACTTCGCTCTCCACGGCCTTCACTTCGCTCTCCACGGCCTTCGCCGCGGGGGCCGCGGTCGTCGGGCCGGCGGTCATTGGGACCACCGCGTCCGCCCTCCGGACCACCTCGTCCCCCTTCGCGGGGGGGACGAGGTCCGCCGCCTTTGTTCTCAGGTTGCGTTTCTGCCATCAAATCCTCTTATTACCTATTAAGTGTTTGCTTCTGCTTCATTAAGCGTTTGCTTCTGCTTCTGGGGGGCGTTCCGTCGAGAGCCGGGCCCATTCGAGCGCCACTCGTCCGGAAGGACGCAGCTTTATATTAGCTGGGTTCTTACCGGCTAAATCCGCGATCAGATTGGTCCGCGCCTTTTGAAAATCCCGCGCTCGCGAGGCGCCCAGGATCCGGTTCAGCCGGCGGTGAAACCGCCACGGCCGCTCCACCCGCTTGGAGCGCGGCCCGCGCTTGGTCTCACGATAAATCCCACACAAGTCCCGAATATATTGTGGCGCAATTCCAAAGTCATCCACCATTGCCGTCAATTCGTCTTTCAAATCGGCGGCGTCGGTCAGTTGTTTCCACTCGAGCGTGCGCCCCAACAAGTAGAAGCAGTCTTTGTCGGCCGATTTAGCAACCCGCAGGCGGTCTCCCGCGCGCTCATACACCGAAGCCAGTGGAGCCCCGACGTCCGGAGCCAGCGCCAGCGCCATGGTAATGGTCTTGCCGTCCGCTCCCGGAAAGTCCTTGAGTTGCTCCTCGGTGAAGCGAGCAAACAAACGTTCCAGTTCACGGGCGAAAGCAATCAGTGCGTCCCAAGCGCCGTAGATCGCGAAATCGTTGCCGCCCGTGTGCAGCAGATTTACTTTGCGCCAGAACTCGGGCAGGGAACACACTACTTCCACTTCCCCGGCAAAAAACTGCTTGTACAGCATGGAAAGCTGCACATATTCTTCTATACTCTGCAAGCGGCGCAAGCGAACGGCGAAGCTATCGACATTGCCGCGCAACAAGCCCCAGATCGGGCTTCCCGCGGCCCGAGTGGCCAGCACCGCGGCGCGCGCCGCCTGGTGGCCATCGTCGGTGAGCGCCGTGTGTTGGGCAAACGGGATAGCGTCGGGGGAAGCGCCCAGCGCCCACTGCTGCTTTCCGCCGTTGATTTCGATGCGCGCGGGCGCTTCAGGCGACCAACCAATATTCTTCGCAGCGCTCAATTTCCGGCACATTTCCGAGGCGAAATAGCTGTCGTACGAGTTGGCTTCGGCCGGATGCTCCGCCAGACCCGCGCCCGCCAGCGGCGTGCCGCGCTTGCGCTGCATTTCTTCGTTGAGGCGCTTGCGGACCACGGTCCAATCCCCTAGATTTTCCGTGATGGCCCACAGCAGCTCCAAGCTGGCGCCGCTCATCTGCCGCATGCCAGCGCGGGCCTGAGAGAGGAATTCCTCCGCCTGCGCGCGCACTTCTCCCGGCAAAACTAACAAAAATTGATCGCCGCCGCTCGATCCGAGCAGCATCTTGGAGAGCCCGAGTTCGGCGATCAGCGCCCTCGGCAAAACCTCGCTCAGCAGGCTTGCCCAATGCAGACGGCCGGCAAATACCTCTTCGGCGGGTTCGCTGGACAGGGCAAACTCGTCGGCGCCGGTTATTCTACCTTGCAATAGGATTTGTACGGACATCCGAATGGTCGCGAAAGCTCAAATGTACCACGGGGCCTAGACTTCCTGGTATGCATTTTGACTGTCTGCCGCGCATATCCTGGGCGAGAGTCTGGCCAATCGGGCAATCGCGCTTTTCCCTGAGACCCGCGGCGAAACTGAGAGTTCCGCAGCGCCGAGGCGCGGCTCTTGAGTCCAGCGCAGCGCCGAGGCGCTGCTAGCTCGAGACATGCAGGCAAGTAGTGTAAGCCTATGTGCGATCCATCCGCACAACACTCCTTTTGAAGTCCTCGCCCGCGAGTTGAACCGTTTTCGTCACTTTGAACCCCGCCTTCCTGAAGGCACGCAACGATCTGAGGTTGCCCTCTTCCGGATCGGTAAGTACGGCTCTGACGCTCGCATCTGTAAACACGATTTGCCTGAGGAACTCGCGGATGGCAATTGGCCCCAATCCACACCCGTCCTGGCAAGTTCCCCGATCGCGAGGTCGATACCCGCCGAAGCGGGCTCGGCCCGTAGTTGTCGTGCATGCTCTGGGTAATCGGACCAGAGATACCACTGAATCCACCCAACTGGCCGTCCACTCTGTTCGATCACGAAAACGTGCGTGGGCTCGTCGCCATCCCTCGTGGGCCGTATTGCGCGTCGACACTCGCGAGATCGAGGCGCTCACGCCACCAAGCCGCCACGTGGGGTTCCGACAGCCATGCTTGCAGTAGAGGAAAGTCAGCTCGCCCCAGCGGCCGGAATGAAATAGAAGCTGCATCAAAGGGTCGAATTGCGATTCCATCTTGAACTGGACGGCGTGAGGCCCATCAGAAGGCTGTCAACTTATCGTAATTATTCTATGGTTCATACGGAGGGCGTCCCCGCGCGCACTTCTCCCGGCAAGACCAACAAAAATTGATCGCCGCCGCTCGAGCCGAGCAGCATCTTGGAGAGCCCGAGTTCGGCGATCAGCGCCCGCGGCTATACCTCGCCCGCAAATACCTCTTCGGCGGGTTCGCTGGACAGGGCAAACTCGTCGGCGCATTTGTACGGACATCCGAATGGTGGCGAAAACTCAAATGGACCATGCCGATGGCTAAACATAGGTCAGAAGTGGTTGCGCATCCGCTCCCTCATGGTCGCGGTTCTGTTAAGGAAGCGCGCGCGGTAGTGGCGGGCATAGGCAGGTTCATCTTGCGGAGGATCGCGGCGCCGCGCCGATCGGCCCGGAACGCCGCCGCCATCGGCAAATGGACTCCAAGCACAATCCGAGGGTCTCGCTGTTCGATGGCGAGCCCGCTCCATTCGGCCGCCGAATCCATCTCGCCGCTGAGCAGGTGGTAAAACGTCCGGGCGCTCGGCACTCCATAGGTCTCCGGCGATTTCAGGTTCTCCAACAACTCTTCCGCTCGCTGGCGATTACCCGTTTGCGCCAGCAGCCCCGCTAAGATGGCGGGCGGGTGGGAGTGCCACGGAGCCATTCTATAAGCTTTCTCCGCCCATTCAAGCGCCACCGCCGGGTTGCCTTGCGCGGAGTACACCAGCGCGAGAAACATCGGAAGTTGAAAGAGTGTCTCGTGGATCTGCATGCCTTTGCGCAGTTCTCTTTCTGCCTCCGCGAAGCGCCCGGCTTGAAGCAGAATCACGGCTAGTTGAAATCGTCCGCCGAAACTGAGCGGATCCTCTTCGAGACCGCGCGCATGTCCGGCCGCGGCCTCGAGCGGAAAACCCGCCGGGGCGAGAAAGAACATGCCGTGCAAAAAGCGCACCGCCGGGGGAATGGGTTCGCGCGCCAACGCTAAACGGAAGCGGCGTGCCGCCTCGTTCCAGTCATACTCATAAAGTCCAGCCACCGCCGCTAGCACCGCCTCCGCTTCCGGCAAGCAGGAGTCCAGTTCCAGAGCTTTCCGCGCGGCCACGCGCGCTTGCGGCATGGTGGCGTGCGCCGGAGCGATGCCCGGAAGCGCACGCGTCAAGTATTGGATGCCCAGTTCGGCATACGCTTGCGCAAATCGCGGATCGAGGGCAATGGCCTGCTCATAGTTCGCGCGGCAACGTTCGGAAGCCTCCGGTGTGTAAATAAAGGCGTCGTGGCGCGCCTTCAGCAAGGCTTCATAGGCGGGGAGATTGGGCGTGTGGCGTCGCAGGCTTAGGAGTCCGGGCGCAAGCTTCAGCCGTAAGGTCTCGACGATGGCTTGCGCAATGTCGTCTTGAATCGCGAATACTTCGGCCCATTCGCGGTCATATCGTTGCGACCACAAATGGCCGCCGTCGGCGGCGCCGATCAACTGCGCGGTGACCCGAAGCCGCGGTCCGGAGCGCCGGACGCTGCCCTCGAGCACATGGTCCACGCCCAGCGTCTGGGCGATGCGCCGGATGTCCTCATGCTTACCTTTGAACGCAAAAGCGGAAGTTCGGGCAATCACCTTGAGGCCGGGGAGTTGTGCCAAGGCATTGATAATCTCCTCCGCCAGACCATCGCTGAAGTATTCGTTGTCTCTATCTCCGCTCATGTTGTCGAACGGAAGTACGGCAATCGAAGGCTGCGCGGGTGTGGGGTGCGCCCCAATGCCTTCCAGCGCGGCTTTGAGTTCCGTAATTGTCTGAAACCGTCCGCCAGGAGATTTTTCGAGGCAGCGCAGCACGATCCCTTCGATCGCCGGAAATCCAGGCAGCGGCGCCGGAGGGTCATGCACGATGGAACTCATCACCTGCGCAGCAGACTCGCCGCTGAAGGCGCGGCGTCCGGCGAGCATCTCGTACAACACCGAGCCGAAGCTGAAGATATCGGACCGCTCATCCAGCGGTCCGCCTTGCGCCTGCTCTGGCGACATATAGGCGGGTGTGCCTTTCACCACGCCATCGAATGTTGCCGTCGCGCTGGTGTCGTGAGTGGTCGATGCTAGCTTGGCAATACCGAAGTCCAGGAGCTTCACGCAGCCGTCTCCCGTAACCAGGACATTAGCGGGTTTCAAGTCGCGATGGATGATTCCCCGCCGATGAGCTGCTTCGAGCGCGCCCGCCATCTGGATCGACAGACGCAGTGCTTCCTGCTCCGGAACTGGGCAATCGAGCGGCTTGCCTTCGATGTACTCGAGTACCAGATAATCCGGGCCTACATCGTGGATCTGGCAGATGTTGGCGTGATTTAAGGCGGCGATAGCGCGCGCTTCCCGCTCGAACGTCTGGCCGTGATCGCCCTTGAGCCGCTTGATGGCCACGATGCGATCGAGGCGCGTGTCGCGCGCTTTCCAAACTTCGCCCATGCCTCCCGAGCCGACGAGTTCTATCAGCTGATAAGGCCCGAGTTGGTCCGCGCTTGCCCAGGACGACATCGTTTCTCGATTTTAGCGAGTCTGGTCCGGATGTCGCCCGGTTGGGATTGTCGCCGCAGTATTTGCGTCGTTGAATCTCCACGTCGTTGCGGGCGGATGCGGCCGCGCTTTTCCCGATAGAACCGCTTCAGAACGAAGTCTCCGTCGCTGAGTCCAGGCCGGAAGGGCAATCGCGGGTCCCAAGAGGCGGTCCGTCTATCGTATTATTTATTCAGATTTTGGGCGTGCGCGCCCGCTTAGTCCAACGTTGCGCAGGAGGCATCATGCCCACGGCTCCGGCTAAACCGAAGAGCATCGACGAGTACATCGCATCGTTCTCGCCTGAAGTTCAGGCGATCCTGGCAAAGATACGATTGACAATCCGCAAGGCCGCACCCGGCGCCAAGGAGATCATCAGCTACAGAATGCCGGCGTTTACGCTCAACGGCGTTTTGGTGTACTTTGCCGCATTCAAGAAGCACGTTGGACTTTATCCGCCGGTGAGGGGCGATGCCAGTCTAGAGAAGGCCATCTCATCCTATCGAGGAGAGAAGGGCAATCTGCGATTTCCGCTCGATCAGCCGATCCCTTATGACCTCATCGAGAGAATTGTGAAGCTTAGAGTGAAGCAGAACCTGTCGAAGGCGGGCGGCTCCGCTTGATTGCCGTCCTTTGTGCAACGCCCGTGAGTGTGCAACGCCCATGAAGGGGTTGCCGATGCGTTCCCCCGCGGGCCAACTTCCGGGTTGCCGGGGATCTGGACACAATTGCGGGAGGCGGCGGGTGGCCGTTCCGAACTTCGCGCTATGCAGGGAAATCGCCCCTCATGACTTCGTACCAATCTGTCACCCACTGCCCTGGTCTTTTCAAAACTCCGCGAGCGCGACGCCAGGATCTTTAGACGTGGGAAGAGTGATAGGGCTGCCATTCGATGAAGATACTCCTTACAGCATCCGCCAGTCTTCTCACGCAGCAACCAAGAGTATGAGTCTTGACAAAATATCATATTAGATATAGTCTAAGTAATTAATGGACGCCGGGGAGATTAAACGGTCCTTGGAGGGCAGCGGATTGCGGTGCACTCCGCAGCGCTACGCCGTGATGGCATTCTTGATGCAACACAACAGGCATCCCACGGCTGTGGAGATCTTCGAGGCCGTGAATCGCGTGGATCCGCGCTCATCAAGGGCCACGACTTACAACAATCTGCGGGACTTGGTGCAGGCGGGTTTGGTGCGTGAAGTGGCCATCGAGGGCCGCGCGGCGCGATTCGATGCGATGGGTATGCGGCATCACCACTTCATCTGCGACCGCTGCGGCAAGGTTGAGGACATTGAGTGGTACGACGTGCCCAGGCCCGCTACGGGCTCCCTCGGCAAGCGGATTCTGCGCGAATGCGAACTCATTTTCCGGGGGCTCTGCGCGAAGTGCGCTCCGCAGCACGTCAGCGAGCGTGGCCGGCGGCGATTGCGCGAATAGGAAGGCCAGGATGGGTTCGTAGTTCGTCACCGTTTTTTGACAAATTCAAAGGAAGATAAACATATGGATAATACACTCACCACCACAGCGGGGTCGCCTGTCCCCGGCAATCTGGAGCAAAACTTGTCAACCGAAAGCAAGTGCCCGGTAACGGGCGGCGCTCGCAGACAGACATCCGTTGGCGCCAGCACGAATGCAGACTGGTGGCCGAACCAGCTCAACCTGAAGATCCTGCACCAGCACTCCCCCCTGTCCAATCCGATGGGCAAGGCGTTCGATTACGCGGAGGAGTTCAAAAGCCTCGACCTGGATGCCGTGATCCAGGACCTCCATGCCTTAATGACCACGTCGCAGGCTTGGTGGCCGGCCGACTTTGGCCACTACGGACCGCTTTTCATCCGCATGGCGTGGCACAGCGCGGGCACCTACCGCATCGGCGACGGCCGCGGCGGGGCTGGCAATGGCACACAACGTTTTGCGCCCCTCAATAGCTGGCCGGACAACGTGAACCTCGATAAGGCGCGCCGCTTGCTCTGGCCGATCAAACAGAAGTATGGCCGGAAAATCTCCTGGGCCGACCTTATGATTCTCGCCGGTAACGTCGCGTTGGAGTCGATGGGGTTCAAGACCTTCGGTTTCGGCGGCGGGCGCGAAGACGTCTGGGAGCCGGAAGAAGACATTTTCTGGGGCCCGGAGGGCAAGTGGCTGGGCGATCAGCGCTACACTGGCGATCGGCAACTCGACAATCCTCTCGCCGCCGTTCAGATGGGCCTCATTTACGTCAATCCGGAAGGGCCCAACGGAAAGCCCGATCCGCTCGCCGCGGCAGTCGATATCCGAGAGACGTTCGCCCGCATGGCGATGAATGACGAGGAGACAGTTGCGCTCATTGCCGGCGGGCACACGTTCGGCAAAACCCACGGCGCCGCCGATCCGAGCCGGTATGTCGGCCCCGAACCCGAGGCCGCTCCCATCGAAGAGCAAGGCCTCGGCTGGAAAAACACCTTTGGCAGCGGCAACGGCGACCAGACCATCGGCAGCGGGTTGGAGGTCACATGGACCACCACCCCGGTGAAGTGGAGCAACAACTACCTGGAAAACCTATTCGGCTATGAGTGGGAACTCACCAAGAGCCCAGCCGGTGCGCATCAGTGGACTCCGAAAAACGGGGCTGCGGCGGGCACCGTTCCCGATGCCCACGATCCGTCGAAGCGGCACGCCCCGATGATGCTCACAACGGACCTTTCCCTGAAGGTGGACCCGATCTATGCGCCGATCGCGAAGCGCTTCCTCGACAATCCGCAGGAGCTCGCGGACGCGTTCGCCAAGGCGTGGTATAAGCTCACGCACCGCGACATGGGACCTGTGACGCGGTACCTCGGCCCGCTCGTGCCGAAAGAACCGCTGCTCTGGCAGGATCCGATTCCCGCAGTGGATCATCCGTTGATCGGGGAGCAGGACGTTGCCGCTCTGAAGGCCAAGATTCTTGAGTCCGGACTGTCCATCTCTGAACTGGCCTCGACGGCTTGGGCGTCGGCAGCGACGTTCCGCGGCTCCGATAAGCGCGGTGGCGCGAACGGCGCGCGCATTCGCCTTGCGCCGCAGAAAGATTGGGAAGCGAACCAGCCGGCTCAACTGGCGAGAGTGCTGCGGACGCTCGAAGCGATCCAAAAGGAGTTCAACGCTTCGCAGTCCGGCGGCCCGCAGTCCGGTGGAAAAGGAAAGAAGGTCTCGCTCGCCGACCTGATCGTTCTGGGTGGCTGCGCGGCAGTCGAGGCGGCGGCGAAGAAAGCCGGACACGACGTGAAGGCGCCTTTCACGCCGGGGCGCACCGATGCGTCGCAGGAGCAGACCGATGCGCACTCTTTCGCGCCTCTCGAACCGGTCGCTGACGGGTTCCGCAACTATCTCCGCGGCGGACAGCCGGTGTCGGCTGAGGAGTTGCTGGTGGATCGGGCCCAGTTGCTGGCGCTAACTGCGCCCGAGATGACGGTTCTCGTCGGCGGCATGCGCGCCTTGAATGCCAATTTCGGGCAGTCTAAGAACGGCGTCTTCACCAACCGGCCCGAGACCCTGACGAACGATTTCTTCGTCAACCTTCTCGACATGCGCACCAAGTGGCAGCCCTCCTCTGCGCCGGAAGGCGTGTATGAGGGGCGCGATCGCGCGACGGACGAAATCAGGTGGACCGCCGCCCGTGTCGATCTTCTCTTTGGTTCGAACTCCGAGCTCCGGGCAATCGCGGAAGTCTATGCATGTGACGACTCGAAGGAAGCGTTTGTGAAGGACTTCGTGGCTGCGTGGACTAAGGTGATGAACCTCGATCGCTACGACCTTGCCTGAGCTCGGCGGCGGAAGATAGCTGTCAACTTGGCGCTAAACCCCGTTCCCCTTGTTTGGACCGGCTTGTTTGGATCGGCAAAAACGGAGGCGCTTTTCTTGGCTCGCGCGGGCCGGATCGCGCCCCCTCTGATTCTGCTAGGGTCTGAATAGGGTCCGAGTTTGTCGCCCACCGTAAGCGGCATATGACTGATTTAGGTTAATATACTCGATCAGCAAGCAAATTAGGTCCTGGATCACGGCGCATCCGGACACTACTTGGGTTTCCGGAGCAGTTGCCCGTCGTGGTCAGTCCCGCTATCTGACGATAGAGAGTCTCGACGGTCGCCCTCGGCCGGGGTTTGCGAGGTGGTATTCGCTGGCGGCGGACCCTCGCGCGCTTCATCAAAAGTCCTTTTGACGCCTTCCCAAAAACTCTTAGTGAAGACTTCCTTCATATCGTTCCTCGCTTGTCCATCATGGTATCCCGAAGCGAATCGCGGGTTGATTTGCGTCAGCGGCGAGAGATAAGAGAAAGCCAAATCTGGCGCACAGCCAAATTCAGGCCGGGGCGCTGACCGGCGCTAATACTTCCGCAACACCGACAGCACCCGGCCCTGAATCTCCACATCCGCCGCCTGAACGTAAATCGGCGCCATGGACGAATTGGCCGGCTGCAAACGGATGCGGCCGTCCTTCTCGCGATAGAACCGCTTTAGCGTCGCGTCGGAGTTGTTGACCAGCGCCACCACGATTTCTCCATCGTCGACCTCGGCTGTTTTTTCCACCAGAACGAAGTCCCCGTCGCAGATGTGGTCGTCGATCATGGATTCGCCGCGCACCTGCAATGCAAAGGTGTTGCCCTTGCCGGTAAAATCGGCGAACTGCAAGGTATCCTGTCCGGGTATCGCTTCCACCGGAGTGCCCGCGGCAATGCGGCCGGCCAGGGGAACTTCTCCGCTGACCGCGCCGCCGCGCCGCTCTTTCAAATACTCCGGTGAAACATCCAGAGACCGGCTCTGGTTGAAGGAGCGGCGCAGGTAGTTGCGCGATTGCAAAGCTTCCACGTGTTTGTGAACGGTCGCGAGCGAAGCGAGTTGCAGCGCCCGGGCGATCTCGTCATAGCTCGGGCTGTATCCGTTCTCTTCCACGAAGCCTGCGATGAAATCGAGCACTTCCTTTTGCCGCTTGGTTAAGGCCATAATCCTATTGTTGGCGAACAAAAGGGGAAAGTCAACTCCTGGATTGACGCACTCCGCGGCCACCCAGCGAAAGCCCGATCAGAGCAAGGCCGACAAAGCCCAGCGTCGCCGGTTCCGGGGTGGCAGCCAGCGCGCCGACTCCGGCGATGTTGGCGGTAAGACCCTCCACCAGCACATTGCCCTCGGTTGCGGTCACCGCCAAGTATTTATAGTTGGCGAAGTTTGGAACCGAGAAGAAGTCGCCGTTCAAGGAACTGCCACCGGTCACGAGAGCTTTTCCTGGCAGTGTCGGGTCCTTGGAGCCACCGCTAAAAGCGCTGCTTGTCAATCCGTAAACCGCGAAGCCTTCTCCACGCTCGACGCTGTCGATTTCCAGTTGCAGGGTCGTGGCGGAGCTAAGGCTGGAGATGTCGAGCACCACCAAACCGCTGTCGTCGATCTCGAAGTCCTCCTGACCGGCCAGTCCCAGACCGGTGTCGGAGCCCTCATTTTTCGCATAGAGGTTGTTTGTCTTGCCGTCTTCAAAACCGTAAGCGGTGATGCTGTATCCGGACGGTGTACTCGCGAAGGTGGAAGTATACGACCCCAAATTCGTATTGGCCGGCGTGGAAAAATCATACGAGACGGTGCCTGCCGAAGCAGCACAGACGCCCAGTAGGGTTAGGATTGCGCAGAATGGTGTTTTCATGGTTGTGGTGTTTCCGAGTGCTTAGTATGCAGTGGCATTCTGGACGCGACCTGAGTACGGTGTACCGAAAATCGGTCCCAATCTTGTTCGCGAATGGTCAAGTACGAAGGGAGCAGCCCAATAGGCGGGGACAGCAGTAAACAGGATTAGTGCTGTCTCCGCCGGTAGTGGTAGTGGCCCGTTTCCGGCTAGGTGTCGATTCTGGCATCCCTCGTTCGTTTAGAGAGTGGAGGAAGACAACCAATGCCCCAGTACATGCTAGTTCTGCGGGACGATCCGGCGGCGTTCGCGGATTGGAGCCCGGAAGATATGCAGAAGGTGGTCCAGCGCTATCGCGATTGGCGCGAGTCTGTGCAGGCGCAAGGCAGCAAGTTGAAAGACGGCGAAGGGCGCGTGCTGCGGAAGGGCGCCGGCAAGCCGGTGGTCACAGACGGCCCATTCACCGAAAGCAAAGAAGTTCTCGGCGGCTTTTTCATCATAACGGCAGCGTCCTATGACGCCGCGCTGAACGTGGCGTCCGCCTGCCCGCATCTCGAATTTGGCAGCATCGAGATTCGTGAAGTGGAGTGACTAGCTCGCGAACGTAAGTGAGGGGATCGGCGCTTGCTCACCAAGTCGATCTCCGCCTGCCCCGTTCGTTTAATGAGCAAGGAGACAAACCATGCCTCAGTACATGATGGCTTTACGGGCCGATCTCTCGGCCATCGCCCGCTACAGTCCGGAAGAGATGCAGAAGCTGTTCCAGCGCTATCGGGATTGGCGCGAGTCCGTGCAGGCGCAAGGCGATAAGTTGAAAAACGGTGAAGGCCGCGTGCTGCGGAAGAGCGCCGGCAAGTACGTGGTCACCGACGGCCCATTCACCGAAAGCAAAGAGGTTCTCGGCGGCTTTTTCATGCTAACGGCGGTATCGTATGACGCAGTGGTAGACCTGGCGTACAATTGCCCGCATCTCGAATTCGGCAGCATCGAGATTCGTGAAGTGGAATGAGTGAGAGCACGAACCAAATCGTAGACCATTTGTTCCGCCACCAGGCGGGGCGGATGGTCGCCACGCTGATCCGCATTTTCGGCGCCAGGCACCTGGACTTGGCGGAGGAGGTGGTGCAGGACGCGCTGCTCAAGGCGCTCGAAACGTGGCCGTTTACCGGAGTTCCGGGCAATCCAGCCGCCTGGCTGATTCAGGTTGCCAAGAACCGGGCGATCGATCGCATCCGGCGCGAAGCGCGGTTGGCGGAGAAAGAAGCTGAGTTGCGGCGCAGTTTCGATCTGGCCGCGCGCGAGGCGGCCCAAGACCCGCTGGCTGACGACCAACTCTCTTTGATTTTTCTGTGCTGTCATCCGGAGCTTCCGCCCGAGACGCAGATCGCTCTGACATTGAAGACCGTGGCCGGCTTCAGTGTACCGGAGATTGCCCGCGCTTTCTTGGCGCAAGAAGCGGCCATCGCGCAACGTCTGGTGCGCGGCAAGCGCCAGATTCGCAACCTGCGGTTTGAGATGCCGGAAGAAAGCGAACTTGCCGCTCGGCTCGATGCCGTCCTGGCGGTCTTGTATTTGATTTTCAACGAGGGCTACACCTCGTTGCGCCCCGATCTGTGCGAAGAAGCTATCCGCCTGGCCCGCATGGTCTCCGGTATGATCAGCAGCCTTCCCAAGAGCCATGCGCTGCTCGCGCTGTTCCTGCTGCAAACATCTCGGTTGGGCAGCCGGCCGCATCTGCTGCCGGATCAAGACCGTTCTTTATGGGATCGCCGCCTCATTGCGGAAGGCATTCATCACCTAATGCTGTCGGCCAGCGGCACGGAAGTCAGCGCCTATCACCTCGAAGCAGAGATCGCCGCCGAACACGCAGCAGCGGCGTCTTACGAAGAAACCAACTGGACGCATGTCGCCGAACTTTATGACGAACTCTACCGGGCTCAGCCTGGCAGCCCGGTTGTGGCGCTGAACCGCGCGATAGCGCTGGCCCGAGCCCGAGGACCCGATGCGGGCCGTGAAGCCCTGGCGAAAATCGCAGGCGATCCCGCCATGCAGCGTTCCCACCTGTTTCACGCCGCGCTGGCCGACTGCGATCCGGCGCAGGCCGAGCGGCACTTCCAAGACGCCCTGGCGTGCCAGTGCAGCGATGCCGACCGCCAGTTTCTGGAATCGCGGTTGGGAATTCGATAAACGTTACTTGTACCAGAACTTGGTGCGCGCCGCGGCCGCCGATCTGGGAAATTTCGCATGCAGCAGGTCGAACGCTTGCTTCGATGCGTTGCCCGTTTCGCCGTCGGTGCAACCGTACCGTGTTGAGCGCACCGCCAGCTCCAGCGCTTCGGGAACCCGCAGATCGTCAAGATGCTTCTGTGCGTACTTGACTACCTCACCACTCAAGTACGTTGGCGCGGCCGGCAAAGTGGCAAGCTTTTTCCATTCCGCGTCTCCAGCGGCTCGATCGGCCGCGGGAAGGAACGCCGCCGTGGGAGCGGAGTTCGGATACAGCACCTTCAGTTGTCCCAACTCGGCCCGGTTCTTGTAAAAATTCGCGTACATCTGTTCTTCCCGCTTCGCGCTATAAGAGCACCACCAGTTGTCGCGGTAATCGTCGATCTTGCTCATTTCCGTTTCCCGCCCGAATCCGGTGTCGGCATACGGATGTAAGCCAGGATTTCTTAGCATGAGCAGCACCGCGGAGAACAACCGGCGATCGTTGTCCTTCTCGGCCGACGCATAGCCGCCGAGCACCGGCGCCAGCGGGGTCATTTGCGTGGCAATGGCTTCATCGTTCATCAGCACCGCGCGCGTCCATGCGGCTGTGGCGAGATTGGCGCGCAATGGCGGCGAGACCGCGTTGTCGGCCGCGGCGGCCGCGATGAGTCTTAACGGCGTGCGCTGGTTAAGCACATAAGCCCCATCGGCGTCGAGCGTCGTGCGACCGTTCTTGAAATCTTTCAACGGGCTGTTGGGGTCGGTATCCGGCGGGACCTCGGTGCCCTCGCCCCAGGTCACACCAACCGGCGCGCGCTGCGCAAATCTCAGAAACTCCGCCCAATCGGCCGCCACCTTCATGCGTTCGGCCAGGAACAGATTCTTGTCGGATGGATTGAGTTTGGCGCTCTTTAGGATTCCATCCAGCCGCACGCGGGCTGCTTGGGGATTGGCGTCCATTTCCAACCGGATCGAATGGAAGGCGGCGGTGAGATATGCCGGACTATCGGGCCGGAGGTCGTCCGCCGCTTTGAGCACATCTGTTGCGGATGCGTTTCCGGGCGGCAGCGAGACGATTGACGCCAGGAGCCAAGGCAGAGCATGCTTGGTGCGCCAAACTTGTAGCGCGTGTTCCGCGTTTTGGTTGTGAAACGAGTAGAGCCAATCGGTCAGCTCGTCTTTCGCGGTTATCTGCGAACTCGCTTCCAGCTTGTCGAACAGAAACCGATAGTCAATGAGATCATGGCTCAGCATGCTGTCCGGTTTGACGAGAATCTGCCCGAGTTCCGCCAACCGGCCCGCCGGATCCAGCCGCGCTCGCACAAACCCGAGTAACTCCCGCGATTGCGCGTGAACTGGCTTGCGGGAGGGGTCCGCGAGAATCGCCTGCAGCTGCGCTTGGGCCTTGGCCATGGCGCCCGCGTCGTTC
>DATFZA010000272.1:0-2450 GCA_035314765.1 Bryobacteraceae bacterium | reverse complement strand
GGCCGCGCGCAATCTCCACCGGCCTTCCCGCAGTGCCCATTACGTAACGCATATCGGAGATCTCTTTCGGCGCGGGAACGACGCCGATGGGCACCATACACGAGTTGCAGGCGAAGGCGTAAACATTGTGCGTGTCGGGATCGTACGACGCGCCAGGCCAGTTGGTGCCGCCAGCAGCGGTGCCGAGAGTCAGCGTGGCCAGCGGACCTCCCACCGTGCTTTCCGCCGGCGGAGTGAAGACTGGCCCGAGCTTGAACTTCGACACGATGGTCAATGCCTGGTCATGCATGGCAGGCGTGAAATCGATCAAGACATCCGGCGTGACTCCGTTGCGCGAATAAGCGGGAGGCTTGGTGGGAATCGGCTGCGTGGGCGCGTACCACTCGCCCGGCACGCTCCCTTTCTCTACGGGGACCTCGTTGATGGGCCATACAGGTTCGCCGGTCACGCGGTCGAATACATAAAGGATGCCCTGCTTGGTCGGCTGTGCGACGGCCTTGATAGTCTTACCGTTCACTTCGATATCGGCCAGCAGGGGGGCGGAAGAAATGTCCATGTCCCACAGCGGATGGTGAACCAATTGGTAATGCCACTTGCGCTTGCCGGTTTTCAGATCGACACAAACCAGGCTCTCACCATATAAGTTGTTGCCGGGCCGATGGCCACCGTAGTAATCGCCGGTGGGAGATTCGACGGGCAGATAGACGAGTCCGAGTTGCTCATCGACGCTGATCTGCGTCCAAACGCCAGTGTTGCCGGTATACTCGGCGGAACCGTTGTCCCAAGTGTCGTAACCGAATTCCCCCTTTTTGGGGATGGTGTGGAAGATCCAGAGGCGCTTGCCCGTGCGGACATCGAAACCGCGCACATATCCTTTGTTGTTGCGCATGCTCTTGGGCGTCATGCCCTCGCGGAATGCGGCGCCGACGATGACAGTGTCTTGCGCAACGACAGGCGCGGACTGGAGTCCGATTTCGCCGGTGGTGAGGTCGGGAAAAATGGTTTGATCGTCGTCCAGCTTGAGATCGACCGAGCCACCTTTGCCGAAGGACGGGATCAATGCGCCGGTCTTGGCATCGAGCGCGATGAGGCGATACCCGGGAGTGACGTAGAGGATGCGCTCTTCTTTGCCATCGGACCAATAGGCAAGGCCGCGTCCGGAGAGCTGGCGGGGAGCATTGGCGCCGCGCTCACCCTCATGCTCGCCGTGCACCCAGAGCAGTTCGCCGGTTCCGGCGTCGAGCGCTATTGCCGCCCGGCGGGAGCCCGCGGTCGCGTAGACCACTCCCTTGACCATCAACGGAGTGCCTTCCAGCTTGTATTCCGGCCGGTTGCCGATGCTGTCGGTCTTGAAGCGCCAGGCGACTTCGAGTTTGCTGAAGTTGGACGCCTTGATCTGATCGAGCGGGCGATAGCGGGTGCCGGCCAGATCGGCGTTGTAGGTCGGCCATTCGGTGTCCTTCTGAGCCTGGGCGGATGCCACGGCGGCAAGAGCGATACATAAGACGGTTGTGCGCATGGGTCGGGTCTCCCGGAATTTCTCCATCGCTTATGATGTCACACGGCGAAGGCTGGGGAGGGAGTATCTCGCCGTGGAGCATTCAGCCTCTCCCAAAGAGCAGTGAATGTGTCGGGGCTTTTCGAAAGACCGTTGCACGGTTTCGGATATACCCGGTCAGCTACGAACACCCGAGATGTTGTTGGATGCGCGCCTTTCTGGAAAACGCTTGCAGCAAGCTCCAACACGCTCTTGAATTGCCGACGCTTCAGGAAACCGGGGTTTCCGCCTGGGCCTCAGTCAATGAAGGCTCGGGCGAGGGAGCCAAGTCCGGGTCTTCCAGGGCATAGGTCAGTACTGGCTCGGTGCGGCCGCGAACCTGCACCGGGCCCATTTGGCGCATCTGGAAGGAGCCGCGGACTGCGTTATAGGTATATTCACTAATCAGGATCGGCACGCCCAAGTCCTTGGTGGCGGATTCCAGCCGCGAGGCGAGGTTCACGGTATCTCCGATGGCCGTATATTCCATGCGCTTGGTGGAACCGATGTTGCCGACCACCGCGGGTCCCGAATTAATGCCGATACCGGCGCGAATGCGGATGCCTTCGGATTCCCATTTGCTCGATAGTTGACGCAGTTCACGCTGCATCTCGAGAGCCGTGCGCAGAGCGTGCTCCTCCTGATAGGAATCGTCTTCGGGCGCGCCGAAGATCACCATCATGCCGTCGCCGATGAACTTGTCCAGCGTTCCCTGGTTGCGAAATACGACGTCCACCATGTGTTCGAAGTACTCATTGAGAACCTCCACGACCCTTTCCGGGGGCAGCTTCTCGGAAAGAGTGGAGAATCCGCGGATATCGCAAAACAAGACGGTGATCCGGCGGCGGTCTCCGGCCAGCACCGCGCCTCCCGCGCCGGATTTCAACACCGAATCGAGGACCTGTTGGGATAC
>DATFZA010000271.1:0-10903 GCA_035314765.1 Bryobacteraceae bacterium | reverse complement strand
AGACCGAACCTCGGCCTGCAGAGCTTCGGTGTCGGCCTTTTGTTGTTTGAGTTTTCCGATGGCCAAGCTACTTTGGTTGGCCTGCGCCTGCATTTGTTCCGATTCGGTGAGCGCGGCCCGGCGCAGCCGGTCCAATTCGCGAAACTTCTCTATATCCAATTGAAAGCCGCGGGCGGCCAGGCGCTGGGAGATAGAGTCCAGGTTCGCCCGGAAGAACGAAAGATCGTGCATTTACTAGCGCTTCTCGATCGGCACCCATTGCTGGCCGACCGGCTTTCCGGTGTAGTCGGCGCGCGGGCGAATCAGTCGATTGTTCTTGTACTGCTCCAGGATATGCGCGGTCCACCCGGACATGCGGCTCACGGCGAAGATGGGCGTGAACAGATCAATGGGAATGCCGAGAGAATAATATGTGGATGCCGAGTAGAAGTCGACATTGGCATTCAGATTCTTCATCTCCTTGATAGTTTCTTCGATTTTCTTGGACGTGTAGTACAGGTCGGCGTGTCCCGTGCTTATGCCCAGGTCTTTGGACATATCGCGCAGGTGAGTGGCGCGGGGATCGAGCGTCTTGTACACGCGGTGACCGAAACCTGGGATCTTGATCTTGTTCGCCAGGCGGTACTTGATGTGCTCTAGCGCGGCGCTCTCACTGCCGGCTTCGAGCAGCATCTTGATGACGTCTTCGTTCGCGCCGCCGTGTAGCGGCCCTTTGAGCGCGCCGATGGCGGATGTCACCGAGGAATAAATATCGGAAAGCGTCGCAGCCGTTACGCGGGCCGCGAAGGTGGAGGCATTGAGTTCGTGATCGGCGTGCAGCGTAAGGGCGATATCAAAGGTCTTCTCCATCACCGCGTCCGGCGCTTTGCCGGTCAGGCAGTAAAGAAAGTTAGCCGCGAAGCCAAGCTGAGGATCGCCTTCCACTACCGACTTGCCCATGCGCAGGCGATTGAAAGTGGTGACAATGGTCGACGTCTGGGCCATCAGTTTCTTGGCCTTCTCGACGTTGGCTTCGGGCGCCATATCCTTGGCTTGCGGGTCGTACAGGCTCAGCATGGAAACGGCGGTCCGCAGGACGTCCATCGGAGCGTTCTTGCTCACCGACCCAAGAAACGTGGCCACTTCTTTCGGGATGGGCCGATACTTGACCAGGTCGGCCTTCAGCCCGGCCAACTCTCCGGTCGTGGGCAGTTGTCCGTGCCACAGCAGCCAGATCACTTCCTCAAAAATGGCGTTCTCGGCCAGGATCTGAATGTCATAGCCCTGATAGCTCAAGATCCCGAGATCGCCGTCAATAAAGCAAATTGAGGACTCAGTAGCGACAACGCCTTCGAGTCCCGCGCCAGTCACAGCCATTGTGGTTCCCCTGTTCTGATTCGATGTACGGAAGAACTTTCGCAGCTCATGATCGGCTGCGAAACCTTATTTTACATCCAATGGATTACTGGTTGAACTTGATGGTCGATTCGCCGGTGAACTTGTGGTAGGTGCGGAAGTCGATGGTATTCCGTTGGCAGCGATAGCTGCCGCGCTCGCAACTGAGCAGTTCAGCGTGTACCGGCAGCAGGTATTTTTCCGTGCCGAGAGAGACGTAGTCGTAGTCCACGGTTGTTTCCACCACATCCTCGGGAAACTGTTTCGGAATCTCTGTAGCCTGCATTTCAATTCGGAGCACCCGCGCGGTCGATTTCTCAATCCACACCGAGCCCTGATAGGCCGGCAGAAGGAATTGGCTTTGCACAGCGATTTTCCAGTGGGAATGCGGGCGGTCCACCGTGAAATCGTAGTTACCGGACTTCATCCGGTTGGTGGTGGTGTCGCGGACGAAGTGGAAATCGGCGGCCGTAGCCGGTGAGAAAAGGTCTTCGAGGACGGTGCCGAATTCGCCGGAGGACCATGCTCCACTCTCTTCCGGCGATTTCTTGGTGGGCTTGTTGTTGATCTGGAGATTACGATAGCTCTCTTTGCCGTTCTCGTATACCAGTTCCGCGCTGATGTTGTCCAACGCCTGCCAGTTGGGGACTTTGGTTTCGCTCTGGTAGCGCGTGGTCACCTGAGTGCATACGTAGTTGGGAAGGTTGTTGAGAAAATTGGCCGCTGCGTCGCGGGCGCGTTCGATCAAATCGGCGCCTGGCCCGGACATGGTGGGAACGCTCCCGGCGGCGGCCGGCGGCGGTTCCATGGCGGCATTTCTGGCCGCGGCCTTGGCATCAAGGGTGGTCGGGACGGCAGCGTCAACGTCATCGCGGGAAGCGCGCTGGGTAGCCTTGCCGTGCTTGAGCTTGGGAGGACCGTCGTCTCCCGTATCGTAGCGGGGAGTGTCCCTCACCACCTCAGTGGCCGGCCGTTCGGGCGGTTCGGCGGCTGCAGCAGAAGGAGCGCCCGGCTCGGACGGTTCGTTGAGGTGCGGTGACGGGCTCTCCCTGGGCATCTGTTTTAGGATCTCCGTGTCCACCTTGCCGCCCACCGCGTGATAGAGCCCTTTGTCGTCTTGCGTGGCGTCTACTCTGACGGGGTCGCCCTCCTTCAAACCCGAGGGGAGCTTGGAGTCCGGGCTAATCAGAAAGTTGATGAAGCGCGTGTCCACGGCTTCAAGATCCAAAGACTTGTCGTCGATCTTGCGGATGACACCGGCGAAGGAGAAGGTCAACTTGTCGTTGCTATCGGCCGGCTTTCTGGTGCGGTGGGGCAGGGGAAGGCCCTGGCCCGGCAAGAGCACACTTGCTGCCAAGAGAAAAAGAGCTGCGCGTCTCAATTTGATAGATAGACGCAGGAGGCGGGGGTTTGGGTACAGGACGCCAAAAGGCATTTGCGCAATTCGAAAGCGGACTCGTTCGCCTCGTGCATCATTGAACGTGTTCCAGCCTGCCACCACAAGCAAACGGAGGCCGACAGGCGCCGACCTTCGATCCAGGGGATCGCCCCACATTTTCTCAGGCCGCTTTTTCCTGCACGATGATTTCGTCAGGCACGACGGGCGTTCCGGCCGCATCGGCGAACTCGATCCGATAGTATCCACAAAAGGCTGGCGTCGTCAGTTGCAGACCGATCTTGTCGACTGGAGCGCCCGAATATTGGACGCTTGCGGCGTCGCCAGCCGGCTGCGCCGGGCTGCCATCGGCCGGAACGTTGACCCATCGTACTGAGCCGTCAATGCTGGTCGCGCCGCCGGGGAACACCAGAGCCACGGATACGATTTCATCGGTATCCACCACTCTTTCATTTGCCACGACCTGGACCTGAGAGGGCGCGGCCAAGCGTCCGGGGGCGCCCAAGAGAATCGCCAGAGTGCGCCGCAGACCCTCGTCCCGGAACAACTTCATGTGTTCCTGTCCGACCGGCATGGACTGGACTCCGGCCAGAGTGCTCCACACGGGAACGGTGCCGTCTCCCGCGTCGTCGATGCGCACGGGAGACGTGCGGAGAGCGCTGCCGTCCTTCTTCAAGCGAACGTTGACGGCGGTATTCAAGCGGGTTCCATAAAACGCGAAATACCGGACGTGCGGCGGCCGCCGGGCTGAGTTCAGTCGCGCATGAAATTTCTGCGCGGCTTGGAGATTTTCGTCAATCAATCCGATACCGTCCGCTATTGGCTTGTCGTAAATATTCAGGGCGGCGAGCGCGGTCGATTCTTCGTACGGCCAGGCGAATAGTTCGCCTTCAGGCGGAAGAAGCTCGTAAACAGCGGGGTAGCGTCGGTCGCTTGCCAGCAGTTGGACCTGTGAAGCGCTCAAGAAAAGCTTTTTCTCGATGCCCGCCGCATAGAGCGCCGCGGCGGCCGCGCCGCGGTGCGGTGTTCCGATGGTGATCAGCATTCGCACCGAGGCCATTCCGGATCGGTAGTCGAAGTCGCCGCTCTCCAAATAGCACCGGCTCACCAAACCGCCCATGCTGTGTGCGATCAACGTGATTTTGAGGTCCCCCGCGTGGCCGGCGCGAACCTCGTCCAGGCGATCGGCGAGCGCCGCGGCCGCCAGATAGTTCGATTTTCGCCAATCGTACGGGAAAACGTAAAGCGTTTGCGGTTTGCCATGCTCCTCAAAGCCGCACGCATCCAGATCGACGATGATCGGATCGTAAATGGAATAGATTCCAGCGAAGTTGCGCAAAATGTCCGTGGCGACCAGGTCGGGGCGCATCAGGTCGGGCATTCGCTTGTACTCGAGAATCAAGCTGGAGACGGAACCCGGCCAAACGACGTCGGCGCCCAGGCAGAGTTTCGATCCCATGATTCCGGGAACGAAGACTACGACGTGCGTCATCCCGCTCTCACAGCGCCGGCGCGCGGGTACTTGTCCAGCTTTTTCAGGAGGGCCCGGGCAATTTCCAGCACCTCAGGCTTGGACTTGCGGACACAATCTTCGCAGAGGGAAGGCTCAGCCAAGCGGGCGGCCAGGGTCTCACGATTGAAGTTGTAATCCATCAGGCACCCCTTATCCGGATGAAATCCTACTCGCGAACCGTTAAGCTGCGAGAACATGATGGACACGATCACAAACCCGATGGCGAATTCAAATTTCCGCTGAGCCTTTTCGGCCAGCTCGCGCAAGCCTACCGTCGAGACCAGCGACGTCTTGGCGTCGAACGAGCAGAAGAAATCGGAGTGAACCACGTGGCCTTCTTCGTCGTTTTCTTCGCCCGCGACCGCGTCCGGGCTGAGGCCAATGAGGTAATCGACGCCCAGGTCCTTTCGAACTGGCTTGGCGAATTCAAAAAAATCGACGTCGATGATCGCGTCCGTGAGTTCGCGCTTTTGGCGCGCGGTCAGCTTCTTGTGAAGCGTTGCCTCCGACCATTCGACGACGCGGCGCTTGCTGCTGGTGATTCCGGCTGGCAGCGATGCCTGCGCTTCAAAGAAAAGAAGGCTGGATTGGGCTTCGTTCATCGCTTTGACGATGTCGGGCAAGCCTCCCACCCACGCCCCCAGATCCCAGATTCCGACGGTCTTCATGCTCCCCTTGGCACGGACTGCGAGGGCATCCACAGCGGCCCGATTCTCGGTGAGGGAAAAAACGGTACTCGCGCCGTGATTCTTGAGAGCCTCCGACACGGAGGACGGAACAGCGCCCGGCTCTTTACGGCGTGAATGAACCAGCGTATAAGGCGAGAGAGTCATATATAAATCTGAGCGCCTCCATACAGGCGGTGGAGCGTCGGGACACCCCATTCCGGCTCACCGGCAAGCTCGATGGATAGCGCCAATCTCGCTTCCGCCATCGCCATATCTATGTTACCGCTTTGCGTCAGTTCCTTATAGAGCGCGCTCGCGAAGGTCGCCATGGAATGAACCTTGACGGGCGCCTGGTTAGCGACGACGGCCGGAACGCCCAGCCGGATCAGCGTCTCGGCCGTGTTGCTGAACGAGGTAGGCTGCGAGCCCGGCAAAGACGTTTCGCAGGCGCTCAGGACAACCAATCGGATTCCGCGGCCAGCCAAGACCTGCGCAATGCTTCTGGCTTTGACGTAATCCGGGGGCCCTGGTTTTGCGGTTGACGAGAACCAGCCGGCCCTCTGTACCCGTTGCGTCTCCATGACAGGAAAAGTGAACCAGATCGAACGGCTTGGAAGCGAGAGCCTGCAGAAGACTCACCGAGTCGGTCCCTTCCATGACTTCGAGCTGAAGAGGCAGCTGGTATTCCCTTCGAAGAATCTTCTCGATCTCCTCCCAGCCGACATTCCGCAGACCCGCGGGCTCGGCCGACACCAACAATACGCGGGTGAGCTGCGATCGGGGAAGAGGCGCGGGCGGCGCCAGTCCAACCGTCTGCAAAATACGCACCACACAACGCGTGCGCCGGGGACAAAGGGTCTTGGGTTCCTGGAGAAACTCCCAAGGGATGTCGTTGAAATCGCTATTGTCGCTGAGAATTTTCCAGCTAACGGTGTCGTCCGGTTTCAATTTGGAATATAGATCGAGCACGTCGTCAGCGACAATGAAGTCGAACAAATCGCGGCCGAACTTTTCAATCTGTTCGCCGGTCAGCTTCTTCAAGGGCGCATCTCCGCGCAGTTGGTTGAGAAGAGTCTGGCGAAACGCCTTGAGTTCTTGCAGTTTCGTGTCGACTGTCAGCCAGCGCGTGGCGACGTCCGCGCCACAGCGGGCGTGGGCGACGGCTTTGCCCCCGTTGCTGAGAATGGTGAGTTCAAGGCGGTGGTGCAAGGTCCAGTGTACAGCCGGTTCAGTTAATGTATGCTCGGCTCAGGCCAGTCTTATTTGTATTGAGGAGCTAAACGATGAGCGCACAAGAATCCTGGCGTCTTAATGAAGCCGAAGCCGAGTTCGTAGCCGCCCGTTATTTTCGCACGGAATCGGTGGTTTCGGTCCTATCGATTCTTTGCAACTGGGGACCGCCCGTCTCGGGGCGGTTCGATTCCGACTTCCTCGACATCTGGGTTGCGGCCGATGATTCTCTGAGTCCGAAATCGGTGGTGCTTTACGGGTGTACAGACGCGTGGCACGATATCGGCGAGTTCGTCAAGTCCAAGACGACGAATGTTCACGGCAAAGCAGTTGGCCTCTATCGCTTCTCGGGCTGGCCAGTTGAGGAATTCGTTGTCCGGCTCACGGACCATCGAGGCGATCCGCGTTACGACAACAACGGCGGCTACGGCGTCAATTACCGCCTGCGCCGCTATGGCGGACTTCAATTAAACTGCGTCAGAGCCGCTGTCCAGAATTGGATTCTGGTTTTTCCAAAACTCGTCGAGATTCGAGGAACTGCGGGCGTAGCAGACGTCTCCTTCGGACGCTAGCGCCGGCCCGCAGTATTCTCGATCGGTCTTAATACCGGTAATGGTCGGCCTTGTACGGCCCGTCCGGCGCCACTCCCAGATAGGCCGCCTGCTTTTCGGTGAGCGTGGTCAACTTGACGCCGATTTTCTCGAGGTGCAGCCGGGCCACTTCCTCGTCCAGCTTCTTGGGCAGCGTGTAGACGCCTACATTGTACGTGTCCCGGTTCTTCCACAGATCGAGCTGAGCGAGCGTCTGGTTGGCGAAGCTGTTGGACATCACGAAGCTGGGGTGCCCGGTAGCGCAGCCGAGGTTGACCAAACGGCCTTCGGCCAGCAGGAAAATGCTGTTGCCGGTGGGGAAAGTATACATATCCACTTGCGGCTTGATGTTGGTCTTATTAGCGCCGCACGCATTGAGGCGGTCCACTTGAATCTCATTATCGAAGTGGCCGATGTTGCACACGATGGCCTGATCCTTCATGTGTTGCATTTGTTCGAGCGTAATGACGTCGAGATTGCCGGTGCAGGTGACGTAGATGTCGCCGCGGCCGAGCGTGTCTTCGAGCGTGGTGACCTCGAAGCCTTCCATCGCTGCTTGCAACGCGTTGATGGGATCGATTTCGGTGACGATCACGCGCGCGCCCATGCCGCGCAGGGAGTGGGCCGAGCCCTTACCTACGTCGCCATAACCGCAGATAACAGCCACTTTGCCGGCCATCATGACGTCGGTCGCGCGCTTAATGCCGTCCGCCAGCGATTCGCGGCAGCCGTAAAGATTGTCGAATTTCGACTTGGTCACCGAGTCATTGACGTTGATGGCGGGCACCAGCAGCTTGCCTTCTTCCATCATTTTGTACAGCCGATGAACGCCGGTAGTGGTTTCTTCAGAAACGCCGCGCCATTCCTTGGCTATTTCCTGCCAGCGCTTGGGATTTTCGGCGTAAACCTTCTTCAGCAGGTCTTTGATGACTTTTTCTTCGTGGCTTCCGCTGGGAGAATCGACCCACTTGGAGCCTTTTTCCAGTTCCACGCCTTTGTGAATCAGGAGCGTTACGTCGCCGCCGTCGTCCACCACCAGTTGCGGACCCTTGCCGCCGGGATGCGACACAGCCTGATAAGTGCACCACCAGTATTCTTCCAGCGACTCGCCCTTCCAGGCAAACACCGGGACGCCGGTCTGCGCAATGGCGGCCGCTGCGTGGTCTTGCGTGGAGAAAATGTTGCAACTGGCCCAACGAACGCCGGCGCCGAGATCGGCCAGCGTTTCAATCAGCACGGCGGTCTGAATGGTCATATGCAACGAGCCGGTGATGCGCACGCCGGCCAACGGCTTTTCTTTCGCGTACTTGTTCCGGATTGCCATCAGGCCGGGCATCTCCTGCTCGGCGATGTTGATTTCTTTGCGTCCCCAGTCGGCCAGGGCAATATCGGCAACCTTGTATTCGGTTGCGGTGGGATTCAGCGTTGCGGTACTCATGGTTCTCCTTGACGTGGTTTACAATTGATAGATCGTAGAATCTCGATATGTTGATATGATAGCTCTATAGACTGATGGCGTCAATCCTAAAATCGCTCAAACTGCTGTCCGACCCCAACCGGCTGCGCATCCTCTTGTTGCTGGAGCGCGAAGAACTTTCCGTGGCCGAATTGCAGGAGATCCTGTCGGCGGGACAGAGTACGTTGTCCACTCATCTCGCGCAGTTGAAACAAGCCGGGCTGGTGGAAGACCGGCGCACCGGCAAGAATAACTTTTATCGTTATCGGCCGCTGCCGGCTTTGCGTGAGTTGCTCGAGGCGGGCTCGGCGGAGATCGCCGAAGCCGCCGAGGATCGGGCGGCGCTCGAGCTGGCGATGAACCGGAGGAAGGACAAACGCCGGGAATACTTTGATGAACTGGCGGGAAAATTCGGCCGGCACTATGTTCCGGGGCGCAGTTGGAAGGGCGTGGCGGAGATGCTATTGCAGTTGATGCCGCCGATGGTGATCGCCGATCTCGGAGCAGGGGAGGGCACGCTGTCGCAGTTGCTGGCGCAGCGCGCGCGGCAAGTGATCGCGGTGGACGATTCGGAGAAAATGGTCGCCTACGGGGCAGAGTTGGCGCGGAAGAACGGAATCGAAAATCTGGAATACCGGCAGGGTGACTTGGAGTCGTTACCGATAGAGGATGCGACGGTGGACTTGGCGCTGTTCAGTCAGTCCTTGCATCACGCACAGCATCCGCGGAACGCGATCGGCGAAGCGTGGCGCATTCTGAAGCCCGGCGCGCGCGTGGCGATTCTCGATCTGCGGCGGCACAATTTCGAAGAAGCGCGGGATTTGTACGCGGACCTGTGGCTCGGCTTTACCGAACTAGAGCTGCAGGGCTTCTTGCGCCAGGCCGGGTTCCGGAAAATCGCCATAACGTCGGTGCATAAGGAGACAGAAGCGCCGCACTTTGAGACGCTGCTGGCGGTGGGCGAGAAGTGAGGCAGCGTTTCAAGCGGCGTCTGCCTCCGCGATGTCGTCGGCGTTTGGCTTGGGAGGGGCGGTGAGGGCATCCATCGTAGTGAAGACAGCGGCCTGTGCGGCTCTTTGCGAAACGAAAGGCGGTTTGGTTTGAGCGAGGCGCTCGCGTTGGAGTTTCTTGAGCGTTTCGAGTGATTTGAAGAACGTGCGTTGGTAGCTGGTTTCGTAGCGGAGCAGGATGGCCAGGAGCTTGGGATCGAGCGCGCCGGACCCGAAGGCTTGGTCCTGATGGCGGCGAACGCGCTGCAGGCGCCAGTGAGCCGCGGCCATTTCTTCTACCAGCAATCTTTCGGTCTTGGTGTCAGGCCGGTATTCCTTGAGGAGGGAATGTCGGAGGTGTTGGAAGTCGGCAAGGTTTTCGCCAGGGAGAACAACCTTGACGGAGGTGAGGCCATGGGACATGGCGTTCATGGAAGAAGCGGCTTTGCCTTCGGCGGTGCGCGGTCCGGTTTGCATGGTGTGACTCCTATCGTCGATTTGACGATAGCAGGCGAGGGCAAGAAAACGGCTTCGAGCGCGGTGGTTGGATGGGGAGAAAGTGGTTGATGTTTGTTGGGGTTGGGGGAAATTTTGAGGAGCTGTGACCGAAGTTTTAGGAGGCGCCATTTTTCGCGAGCGCGCTTGTTTCGTGGCGGGGCACGGCGAGGTCTGCGTGTGCTACTTCTGTTGGCGGCTCAAAGTCCGCAAGCGCGCACCAAGGATGGCTAGTAGAGTAGACGTAGATTGCCAGGTGACGATTGGCGCTCCTCGTGGCACCAAGCTTCTTCCGGTTATCCGACTTGGGGCCTCCCGTTCAGCAGCCTGGATGACCGAGACTAGTCCAACAGCACCACCCGCTGCATTCCCCGGCTTGATCGCAGCGACGACTGAAGCACTCTTTACACGGAGATCGCGGTAAGCTCGGATGGTCGTGCGTTGGTCCCCAAAATCTCTCAATACGAGCGGATTCAATGGCTGAAGATACATCTCGGCTTCTTTTCGAAGCCGGTTTATCCTCGCGTTTGCGGTCGGGAAAATGACCCGAGGACGTTACCTCTACGGCCGATATGCGACCGTCTGGGTAAAGCAAGTTGAAATCGTGCTCGCCCTTGTCTTGCGCTTGGATTTGGCGCTGTTCAGTCAGTCCTTGCATCACGCACAGCATCCGCGGAACGCCGTCGGGGAAGCGTGGCGCATTCTGAAGCCCGGCGCGCGCGTGGCGATTCTCGATCTGCGGCGGCACAATTTCGAAGAAGCGCGGGAATTGTACGCGGACCTGTGGCTCGGTTTTACCGAAGTGGAGTTACAGGGCTTCTTGCGCCAGGGCGGGTTCCGGAAAATTGCTATAACGTCGGTGCATAAGGAGACAGAAGCGCCGCACTTCGAGACAATACTGGCGGTTGGCGAGAAGTAGGAGAGGCTTGGCGTTCCGAATAAGCTCGTTGCGCTTAGAACCGGCGGTCGATCCCGAGTGCAGGACCGCCGGAGCGAGAGGTTTCCGCAACAGTGTACAACTTATTGCAGCGAGGTGCCTGCGCCCAGGCCATTGGCAGGGCAGCCCCCGCAGATTCCGAAGCCGCTTCCGTCGGCCTGAATGAAACCGCAGGTCGAAGTAATATGCGTCAATTCCGCGATGGTCAAGTTAGCTGGAGAGAAGGGAGTCTCGGTCACCGAGTAGCTAGGCGCG
>DATFZA010000270.1:0-9668 GCA_035314765.1 Bryobacteraceae bacterium | reverse complement strand
CATCGCTCAACGGATAAAAGGTACGCCGGGGATAACAGGCTGATCGGAGTCAAGAGTTCACATCGACGCTCCGGTTTGGCACCTCGATGTCGGCTCATCGCATCCTGGGGGTGTAGAAGCTCCCAAGGGTTAGGCTGTTCGCCTATTAAAGCGGTACGTGAGCTGGGTTCAGAACGTCGCGAGACAGTTCGGTCTCTATCTGTGGTGGGCGCAGGAGATTTGAGGGGGCTTGCCCTTAGTACGAGAGGACCGGGGTGAACGAACCTCTTGTGTTCCAGTTGTCACGCCAGTGGCATAGCTGGGTAGCGAAGTTCGGTCAGGATAAACGCTGAATGCATATAAGCGTGAAACCTTCCCTAAGATGAGATTTCCCAACGTAAGTATGAAGAGCACTGGAAGACTACCAGTTTGATAGGACGGATGTGTAAGCGTAGTAATACGTTGAGCTTACCGTTACTAATTGCTCGTTCGGCTTGACCATAAAATTTATTGTAAATACAGCGGTACTTTCTTTCCGCGCCCCGTCAAATATTCAATGGATCCAATCGAGTTCGTGAGCGCCTTTGTGCTCACACCGACTCTGGGTGACCATAGCGAGGGGGACCCACCCGTTCCCATCCCGAACACGGAAGTTAAGCCCCTCAGCCCCGATTGTACTGCACGCGCGAGTGTGTGGGAGAGTAGGAAGTCGCCCAATTAATCTTGCGAAGCCCCGACCGGTTAACGCCGCTCGGGGCTTTTGCTGTTCCCGACCTGCGCTATCATGAAGGCGCTGATCTCATGCAAGCTATCGCGTTCTGGAAAGCCGTCACCATGGATCAATCCAATTTCCTGGATGCGTTCCTCTCGCTACTCAGAAATTCCGGCATTCAATTCTGCGTCATCGGAGGTCAGGCCGTCAACGCATACGTAGACCCGCTGGTCAGCCTGGACCTGGATGTAGTCGTGGCGGTCGAGCAGATTGCCCAAGTCAGGAAGATCCTGGAGGAGCAATTCCACTTGGAGGAATTTCCACACAGCCTGAACGTCGCCTCCCCAGGTTCTGACCTGCGGGTGCAGATCCAGACCGATCCCCGTTACAGCGATTTCGTGAAACGATCGACTGATCGCGAGGTACTTGGTCTCCTTCTGCCCGTTGCTGCGCTCGAAGACATTCTACAAGGGAAGGTCTGGGCGGCATCGGACCCGCAGCGCAGGGCTAGCAAGCGCCGGAAAGATTTGCTCGACATCGAGCGCTTACTGGAAGCCAACCCCAGCCTAAAGGACCGCATTCCGGCGGAAATACTGGAGCGCCTTACCGAAACACTGTAGCGACCGCCCGCCTTTACTTTCTGGAACCTTTTCCCCCTATCGCCGCAACACTTGTCAGATGACCACTCGCCCGCTCTTCGCAATTCTGATTTCTTTGCTCACTGCAGCGCTCGGACAAGCACCACAGTCCGTCACCGAGATCTTCGACCAATATCTGGCCGCCGTGAATTCCGGGGACCGCGCACGCATCGAAGCCTTCCAGCGAGCCAATGCCCCCGACCGCCCCGAGTTTGTCGAGCGCACCCTCGACGCTTTCGAGCGCAGCGGCGGCTTTGACGTGGTAGCGAAAACCGTCACCGACCCTCAGCACATGACCGGAACACTGAAGGATCGCAAGCACGGCGATTATCTCGACTTCAATTTCTCGGTCACCGGCAGCGAGCCTCCTCGTTTCGCCGGCCTCCGGCTCACCCCGGGGGCGGAGCCCGGTGCCGGACCGGAACCGCTCAACCAGGCGCTGGAAGAACTGGACCAGCAAGCGGCGAATGCGCAATTCTCCGGCGCGGTGCTCGTCGCAAGAGACGGTAAAGTGATCTTCCAAAAAGCTTCGGGCTTGGCGGATCGCGAGCGGAACAAAGCCAACACCATCGATACGCTCTTTCGCATCGGCTCGATGAACAAAATGTTCACGGCCGTGGCGGCGCTCCAACTGGTCGGGCAACGCAAACTCGATCTGGATGCAACGGTGGGCCGGTACTTACCGCGATATCCGAACCGTGAGATCGCCGACAAGGTTAAGATCCGGTACCTGCTGAGCCATCAGGGCGGCACTGGCGACATTTTCACTCCGGAGTATGAACAGGCGCGCCTTCGGACCAAGGACCTCAATGACTATATCCAGCTCTTCGGCGCGCGTGGCCCGGAGTTCGAGCCTGGAACCCGCTGGGCGTATTCGAATTACGGCTACATCCTGCTCGGCAATGTGATCGAAGCCGTCTCCAGGCTCTCCTACTACGATTACGTTCGCCGCAACATTTTCGAGCCGGCAGGTATGCGCTCCACGGGCTCGCAGCCCGAGTCCGAGCATGTCCCGAACCTTTCAACCGGTTATCTGAAGGACGGCCAGCCGAACACGGACACGCTTCCCTGGCGCGGAACCTCGGCGGGGGGTGGGTATTCCACCGTGGGCGACCTGCTCCGCTTTGCCTTGGCTCTCGAAGCCGGCAAGCTACTCGATCGGAAGCTGCTCGATCAGGCGACCACGAAGCAGAGCGCCGATCCGGGCGCACCTCCCTATGGTTTTGGCTTCGGGCTGAGCGGCTCGGGCCCGGAGTTCCACTATGGACACAACGGCGGAGCGCCGGGCATGAACGGCGAACTGGTGATTTACCGTGATCGCGGTCTCATTTTCGTAGCCTTATCGAATACCGATCCTCCGGCAGCCTCGGCGCTTGCCAATTTCTTCTCCGCGCGCGTACCGAAGCTGGTTTTCTGAGGAACTCGGGATTTTAGCGCTGCTTCTGCACCAGCGCTCTGCGCAAGAGGGGGGAGCATGGCCCGATCCTTCTCCCCGCCCCGGCGAAGGCTGAACGCCTCCGCAAACTACGGACCGCCCCCAACGCGTTCACTTCTTCGCTTCTCTTCCAGCGCTCTGCGCAAGAGCGGGAGCATCGCCCGATCCTTCTCCCCTCCAATCTCCTCCTTCAGTTCTATTAGCTTCTCCAGCCCGAGCACTCGAATCTCCAAACCATTCTCTAAATCCATCGACTCCGAGTACGGAAGCAGTTGCTCGTAGCTCAAACCGTTGCCAATCGTACCAAGCACATCGAGACTTCCGAGCCTCGTGACCAGGTTGACATGTCCCTGGCCCGAAAGATGGCTGGCATTCGGCTTCAACCGCCGCTCCGGCTGCATTCGAAAGATCGCGTCCAGCGTCTCGAGCACGGACAACAGCCTGTGGATATTCAAAGCCTCGCGGGAATGCACGATGTCGACATCGTAGGTGCTCAACGGTACACCTTGAAGCACTGCTGCGAGCCCACCCACCAGAATGAAATCGACTTGGTTTTCGCTCAATATGCGGAGCGTGCTCCGGAGGTTACCCTCGGGCATTCAATTTTCGGATCACCAGAATATCTTCCATGTGACGCTCATGAAATTCTAAACGTTGGGCCGGCGTCAAGCTAAGGAACCAGCGGATCAGCGTCAGATCCACACCATCCGGGGAATAGTCGGTCAGCGGAATGGAAGACAGGGCCGACATCTCGACCTCAGTGTAGCGGAACTTACACCGCGCCGCCAAATCTGAATTCTTTCAAAACGGCGCGCACCAATGCCTCTCTAACGCGGAAGCGAAAAAAGCTACGCTGCACTTCTCGGCAGCACTTCTCTCTCAATCTCCGCATGGTTCGCGGTCTCCAGATCGTAGGCGTTCTGAAGGTTCAGCCAATATTGCGCCGAGGTACCGAAGTAGCGGGCCAGACGCATTGCCGTATCCACGGTGATGCTCCGCTTGCCATTGACGATCGCGCTGATTCGATTCATAGGGACGCGCAAGGCGCGCCCCAGTTCATTGAGGCTGACGTCGATTTCCTGGAGTTCGTCTTTGAGCAGCTCCCCAGGATGGATGGGAGGCAATCTTTTTTGCTTTTTCATAACGGTTCTCCTTTCCTCAGTGCTAGTCCACGATTTCCACGTCATGCGGATTTCCATCGCGCCAGACAAAACAAATCCGCCAACGGTCGTTGATCCGGATGCTATGCTGGCCGGACCGGTCGCCCCGAAGAGCCTCAAGATGGTTGCCTCGGATGGCGGCCAAATCCGAAAGGCTGGTGGCCGCGTCCAACCATCGGAGTCTCTTGCGGGCCTGCACTTCGATTCCGCGAAACGCCCGGCTAGCGTATCCCTCGTGGACCGCCCGGGCCTCCCGGCTCAGGAACGAGCGGATCATATACGTCAAAGATAGTATGCCGAGCGTAGAGAGTCAAGCCAGTCTGCCCAGCGAACCTCAGAAACTAAAGCTAAGTTGATCGCCCTCAACGGGCCCCCGGTCCGCTCCGCGGTATGGCGTATTCCGAACCCAGGACAGTTCCCAGTCGCACTCGTCCGATACCTGCCAGTCCTCGCGCAACTCGGCCGCATTGCGCAAAGCAATAAGAAGCTCCACGCCCTCGGCTAACCGGCCGTGATTCCGGAAGTATGTGTAACCCTGCCGCGCGAGCTTGCCCGCCAAGTTCCAATCGGCCTTTGTCGCCCACCGGAATGCCGGCATAACCTCGGGGATGTACTGTCGAGCTTTATCAGGATGGCTGGTCCTAGGATGGATCGCTGCATGGACCACGTCCGCATGGCGTCGCCTCTGCGCTTCGAGCGAGCCGCCCGCCACGGCGACCGATGCCGCGCTCATCCGCAAACGCCCTGCCGCCTGATCGAACGGGTCCACCAGCCTCCCTTGGATCAAACGCGCGCAGGCTGCGGCGACGTCGCCCGGTTCCACTTCCGCAATCTCGGCAGCCAGCTCCACTGGAAACCCACTCGGCCGGCAAACCGCCATCGCTTGCCAGAGCCGCACTGTCACTGGGTCTTCGGGAATATCGAGCTCAACCGGCGGGGCATCGTCGATCTGGATGGCTCCCCCCTGCTCCCAGCGCGTCGTGATCAGCACCGATGCCCGTCCCTCTGGGCCGACCACAAAGTCGAACCCCGGGCGCAGATCGTCAAATACCAGCAACACGCGATGCTGACCGACGACATCCGCCAAGCGCTTCAAATCCTCCTCTGACCCGGCCTCACACGCAATCCCCAGGCCCTCCGCCAGATCTCCCGCGATCGATACCGGTGAGCGATCGCCGCAATCCATCCACAGAATGTCCCGGAAGTGCCCGCCCGCTTGGCGGGCGAAGTCTTGTGCCAAACTCGTCTTCCCGCCCGCGCCCGAATGGTAAATCACGGCGGTCCCCGCTCCGTCCACCAATTTCTCCCAAAGCGTAGCCAGCTCGCGTTGCCGGCCCTCAAACCACGGCAGCCGCGCCGGGACAAATGACCGGCGCTCTGGTAGCCGGTGCAACCGCATCACCCACTCCTCAATCCTGCGCAGCGCCGCGCGTGATCCCTCGTCCCAACGGAAAAAGCGCTTGCGTTCCAGAAGCCGCGGATAACCGCACTCGGCAATGAACAGAAAACCGATCGGCGGTTCCGCGTTGCTCGTTATGTGGTTCAACACCGCTTCCCATTCGGTGCGGCTGACACGGGACGGGACTGCGTGCGGAGACAGCAGCAGCAAAATGGCGGCGGAAGAGAGTCCGCCCTCCCACCTGGCGGCGACGCTCCCCGTCGTGCTGTCATCGATCACAACCGTGACCTCGGCGGTGTGCTCCAGGCGCGCCGCAACCACCGCCGCGGTGTCCAGATCGTCGGGCGAACAGCAGAGGAATAACTCGACCACTGTCTCTCATGCTAAACCGCACAGTAGGCTGCGGGAAACTGAGTGCCGCGTGACTCCTAACTTTGTTCCGCATCCGGTTCAGCATTTGCCGTGCCGCCCGGTGCCGCCCAGTCGTCCCGACGCTTGCATGGGAGCCGAAACTAGCCCCGAGCGTGAGCGAGGGGATTCAATCGCCTTCTTTCGTTTCGCAAAGCGCCAAGATCGACCGCTCCAATTCAGGCCGACAGTGTATACGTTGACCCCCCAGTCTGGAGCAATGCTCTGGCGGTCTCACTCGTCGCTCGACTTTTCTTAGTCACAAGTCTTAGTCACAAGCCCGGAAAATATATTTTCGTGGCCCTCAATCCCTCTCATTGCAATCGCATACAGCCACCCACACCCACTTTCGTTCGATCCGGCTAACCGGATTCCTTGACGGCCGCTGCTATCGTGAAAGCGGGTGATCCGGCCGCCAGCGTCACAAGCGAAGGTTGGGCGAGACCTTCGAATGCGAAGCCGGTTCCGGAAAGCCTGCATGGTGAAGTGGTTCTTGGGTGCTTCAAGGCGTCTCCGGTCGTCGCAGCGGGAAGATTCGGTGGATCTTCTCCATGCGGCGTGCCGGAGGCGCCTCTTTTTCTTTTCCAGGAGGAAGCCAATCCCGGCTTTCGTTTCGCAAACCAAACGCACAGGCGGTCCAGCAAGCCCATTTCGCCAACGATGGGAAACAGCAGTCCTGGACAGAAGTGTTTCCTTGTGATATTGTCTTTTCACTTGACCCGGACGGAGGACCGGATCGAATACAGTTGACCGGCGTTTGCTGGCCGTCCAGCCGGTGTTCGCTTTGCGCAAGAGATACCAAGCGTCCTCCAAACATCGCCGATTACGGATACTCGGCAACCAAGAGGAGTGAAAGACCATGAGAATGCTGAAGATCGCTACTCTGGCCGCTCTCGTTCTAGGGCTGGCTGCAAACGGAGCTACGATTACCTACGACGCCACCCTGCTGGGCACGAGCGAGGTTCCACCCACCGGTTCACCCGGAACGGGCCAGGCAACTGTAATCGTTGATACGGTCGCCCAGACGATGGAGGTCATCGTGCAGTTCTCCGGCCTTCTAGGGACCACGACGGCCTCCCACATTCATTGCTGCACGGCCATCCCGGACGTCGGAAATGCCGGCGTTGCCACCACCACCCCGACGTTCGCGGGCTTCCCATTGGGCGTGACGGGCGGCACGTATGACCACACGCTGGATCTTACACTTGCCTCTTCGTACAACCCGGCGTTTGTTACCGCCGAAGGGAGCGTCGCTAACGCCGAAGCCGCATTGCTCGCGGGCATCGCCGCGGGAGATTCATACTTGAATATCCACTCAACAGTTGATCCCGGCGGCGAAATTCGCGGCTATCTGGCGGTGGCGACTCCCGAGCCGGCCACTTTCCTTTGGGCGGGCGCCGCACTGGCCGGACTTGCCAGCCTTCGGCGGAAACGCGCTGCTTAGACAACCCTCATTATTTGCAAAACGAAGCCAATCCTGGATTTCGTTTCGCAAAATCGTAGATCGCCACCCGGGGCGTTCTGGAAAGCCCTTTAATTCCGGCCTCCCGCAAGGAAGAATGAAAACTAGCGAGTACGCGGCGCGGATGGGGGACACAGCGGGCTCAAGTCCGAACTTTCTGAATCAAATTTATCCTGAATTCCGAAGTTGAACCCCGTGTTTAGCGTAGACTGGGCGGATGGAAGCTGAGAGTACACAGATCTTCGGTGCTCATGCAGAAATCGCCCTCTTCCTCCCTCCGACCGAACTTGATTGACTGGCGCAGGAAGCACTACTCGTCAAGTGACCAATTCAACTCGGCCCTGGCACAAACAAACCGAAGCCAATATAGCGGCGGTCGCCTATAAGCAACGGTCCGCGAACGAGACGTGAAAAATCGAGGCGCACGTGGACAAACAGCGCTCGCTCACCAGCGGGGCGATATCGTTCCGCGCGTTCGGCTGCGGCTAGCAAGGGAGTGGGCGTAAACGTGATTCTGCACGAGGCGATGATATCGTCAGGCAAGCGAATGTGGCGCAGACTCGCGTGCAAGAGATTTGTCCACTCAGCCTGGCGACGAAGATGGCGCTCATTGCTGGAGAGTTGCTGTCCGTTGGGCGAATAGAGAGGCACTTTGTAACCTCGATCGATCACCACCGGAGTTACCGAAAGCCACACTTGGCTTGCACCAGCGTAGAGCCGCCAAACTTTATCCTGGCGTAATGGGTCTTCAACGAGTTGTAGGCGGTAACCTGGCTCAATCTCCTCGCCATCGAGGCAAGCCGCAAGCGTACGATAGAGCGAAGCTGCTTGGGCCGCTTTCTCCCATTCGGCGTATCCGAGCAATGCAAGGCGTCGCACTCGCCCATCCGCCTTCCCGTGGAGGCTCAAAGACGGCAGCGGGACGAATGCGAGATGCGGCTGTAGTGTGCGCCCACCGGCCGGGACGTGGCCGGAGATGAGTTCCTCGGCGAGCGCGGGATCGTCCCAGCGGTGACCCTTTTTCGCAATCCTGCCCGCAAGAGCGCGAAGCGGAGAGCGCCAACGATGAGCATTTATCGCATCACAGACGGCTGGCGATTCGTCCGGATTATCGGTGTCTGGGAAAATCTGGAACACCGAAACATGAGCCGGGAGCATTCCCTCGGCGGCATCGCGGGAATAGTTCTGCTCGCGGAGAAATAGGTGCGCGGGCCGTTTCGAGCCGCGCAGGACACGACGGTTTGCCCTGGCGAACTCCTGGATCAGTTCGTTTGTGGAATTGGGGCGCGCGGTTTGCAACCCGAGCTCTGCCGGATGATTGACAGGCCGCCAGATTTCGAGAGAATCGTTGGCGGTCTCGTCTTCTTCTTTACTCCAAATAACCTCGCACTCGACGCGGTCTTCAGCACGGCCGAGATAACACAGCTTCGCCGCGGCCTCTTTCAGGCTGGCCAAATGAAGTTTCGCCTTCCTGCAAAACTCAGCGGTACCGTCCGTCCAGCGATATGCCGCGATCAGATTGCCGTCGTGCTCCGCGGTGGCGCGGAATACGGGCGCGAGATCGGGATGATACCGCGAGAAATCGCCCTTGGCCGGACTGTTGTGCGGCATGGCCACAAGCAGGCGCCTGTAATCTTCGTCCGCGGCCAATCTGCTGGCGATGATGTCCGGTGGCGGCAACGCCTCCAGCCATCGTAACGCTCGAAGCATCTCATCGGAGTAAGCGCTGCGCAGCGAATCGGGAAGATTTGCCAGTGCGACCCCGATTAGTGCCTGATGCAAACGAGCTGGGGCAGGCGGCCAATCGAGTTCATCCCTCTGGTCACGATCCTTCCGAACCCCGGAATAACTATGCGCTAGGTAGCGGCACTGAATGATGAGGCCGGGCATCGCGTCACTTCTTGCCGGGCTTCGGCTTGGGCGCCGGTTTTGGTTTTCCGCCTTCCTCCAGATAATCCTTGAGGCCCTTGGCGTCAGACCTAAACAGTGGAAGAGTAGCGGGGATTTTCAAAGTTTCGCAAGCTACCTTCGCGACTGCGATCAGCAACTCACGGTTGCTGCAGAATTCCTTTAGCGCATTCACGTGCTCAGAATGATTACCAACTCCGAGAACGGCAAGCTCCCGGTTGCCTGCCAGCAATTCGCAGCCGGAACGAAGGCGATAGCTGCCGGTGCAGCGGGGATGGTTTTCCGCAAGCAGCGCGAGTGCCAGGAGGTAACGTCGTGCCGCGTCGGTGAGTTCCTCGTCCGGTTCTCGCTCCTTCGCAGGCTCCAATTGGGCATTCGTACTGGTTGGTTCTTCTGGCTTGAAGCAATAGACGCTTGACGGAGGCACTCGAAGCTTGGTTCACGCTGTTTGGAAATCAGCGGTCGAGTGCAAAGGCATAAACCAGGTTAACTGCGAGACCTACAAGTCAAGCAGGTGGGAAACCAGGACTTAGTGATCCGGTGGTTCTGTATGGAAGGGCCATCGCT
>DATFZA010000269.1:0-24099 GCA_035314765.1 Bryobacteraceae bacterium | reverse complement strand
GCCCACAGGATGCCCGGGAATTTGGCGATCGGTTGCACGCTGCGCTGCTAGACTCGGAAGTTACCAGAATCACGTCATCGCCGGACACTCGAACTAGTGGAAGCCGCAAGAAGAAATGGATGATTGGGTCCTTGGCCGCAGCGGCCGTGGTGGTGGCCGGCGTCTATTACGAGTCGCGCAGTGAGCCCCGGCCGGTGCCGAAGCAGGAACCTGCCGCCAAATCCGAGGCTCCCGCGCAAGACGCTGCCTCCGAGCAGGCCATCGAACTGGCGTTCTGGAATTCCGTGAAGGACTCGACTGAGCCCCAGCTTTATCGCGAGTACCTGGCGGCGTATCCGGAAGGACGGTTCAAGTCTCTGGCCAAGGCCAAACTGGAGATCCTGGCCCGGAATCAAGCAGCCAAGCCGGAAGCAACCCAAACGGCGGCACGTGCCAAGGCGGACAACGATGCCCATGAGCAGGAAACTGAACTGACGTTTTGGAATTCCGTGAAAGACTCGGCAGAACCGCAGCTTTACCGGGACTACCTGGAGAAGTACCCGCATGGGCAGTTCGAATCCGTGGCGCGGGCCGACCTGGATATTTTGACCCGGAAAGCCCAACATAGGGGGGCTCGGGCCCAACGCCAGGATTCAATTCCTGAAATACCGGATTTGGGAGATTTGGGAATTCCCGGCGTGAAGATGTCGGCCGACTTCACGGACTTTGTGAAGTTGAAAGACTCGGAAGATCCTCAGGCTTACCGCGATTACCTGGCGAAGCATCCGCATGGGCATTTTGCGTCCTTGGCGCGGCTCAAGCTTGCCGCCATCGAGAACAAACTCGCGAACGATGCCCATTCGCGGAATGATTGAGACTCGCCGCGCGCGGGTTAGAACCCCCCCGCACTCTCGAAAACCCGTCTTCGGGACATGCGCCAGGGGACACCGCTGCGATAGTTCTAAAGCGAAGGAGTTCGGACTCGGGCCCGCAGTGTCCCCGTCTGCTTGCTTCGCCGACTCGCTGGTTTCATTCTTCCTTCTGTACGCCCCGGCGCTCATGCGAATCACTACCCTGTTGCCTCGCCCAAGCGGAGAAACAACTTCAACTGATCCGGCTGCGTGAACACCAGATTCTCCGGGTGCCACTGCACTCCGAGCACAAAGGCCTTGTCGGGGCGCTCGATCGCTTCCACGGTTCCATCCATCGGATCGGTCGCGGACGTCCGCAGACCGGCCCCAAGCTTTTTCACCGCCTGATGATGACGCGAATTGACCTGCCAGCACTCCGTGCCCGCAATCGACGCTAGCAAGGTTCCGGGCTCGATTTTGATCTCATGAACCGGAGCGCTTTTTGGCGGCCGTTTGACCCGATGCCGGTCCGGCGGATCCAGGTGCTGGGTCAAGGTGCCGCCAAGCGCTACGTTCATGAGTTGCAAGCCACGGCAGATAGCCAAGACCGGCAAATCGCGCGCCATCGCCTCATTCAGCAGGCGAATTTCTTCTCTGTCGCGTTCACCATCGCTCGGCTCGGTTTTCGGATGCCGCTCCTCGCCATATAGGGCGGGATCGACATCGCTGCCGCCAGTAAGAATCAGGCCGCTAAAGGCTTCCATCTTGAGTCCCGCGGCCGGCGTCTCCCACGCGGTCTTGAGCCCGGCGGCGTCCGCCGCCTCGCGATAAGCCGGCAAGTCTTCGGAATGACGGTACATCATCAAAATCGGGTTCTTCATCCTACCCTCTGACCAGCTTCCGGACGCCATCCACGCATAGAGCCGCCGCGTGCTGCGATTCCGGCGGCAGGCCCCCCACCGCCGCCTCGATATCCCCCGCCTCCAGTCGCCGTAGTTCAGCGCGAGTTTTCCCCTGTAGCCACTCCGTCAGCGCCGAACCGGCAGCGATGGACGCCGTACACCCGCGCACCTTAAACAGCACCTGGCACACCCGATCGTTCTCGAAGCTGACCGACAGGCGGAGAATGTCTCCGCATGCCGGGTTGGTCACCTCAACCGTCATGGCTGGTGGCGGTAGTTCCCCCACATTCCGGGGATTGCGGAAGTGATCGAGAAGGGTCTCACTGTACATTGCTTATCTGTTCGGGGTTTAGCGATTTGCGCGCCATCCACTTCCAAACAATTTCGCGGATATTGTATCATTGGCACGATGCACCAATCTGCATCGTTCAAGGGGCAAATCGAAGCTTTTCTTGGCTTCTGCCGGGTCGAGAAGGGGCTTGCGAATAATACTGTGGAGTCCTATCGTCTAGATTTAAAACGGTTTAGTGATTTTGCTAAGGATGCCAGCTTGAGCGCAACTCTCCTAGGCGAGTACCTCGATTCGCTCTTTCGCGCCCAACTCTCCAGCCGGTCCATTGCCCGTCATCTTGCCACCTTGCGTGGGTTTTCGTCCTTTCTTCTCCAACAAGGCCTCATTCAGACCGACCCTACAACGCTGCTACCTGCCCCGCGGCAGTGGCAAAGCCTTCCTAAATATCTTAATTCAAAAGAGGTCGACACCCTGCTCGCTGCCCCGGACCGAACCAAACCGACCGGTCTGCGGGACCGGGCCATGCTCCAGTTTCTTTACGCCACTGGAGTCCGTGTATCGGAACTGTGTAAAATTCAGGTTTCCGACGTGGAGAGCAGCCTGGGTTTCGCCCGGGTTATGGGCAAAGGCAAGAAGCAGCGCCTCATTCCGGTGGGCCGGACGGCGCTGGGCGCGATTGAAGAGTATTTGGCTCAGGGGCGTCCGGCCCTGCTCAAGGGCCGGCGGAGTCCTTATCTGTTTGTCACCGCTCGCGGAGGAGCGATGACCCGGCAGGGATTCTGGAAGTTGCTCGGTCTGCATGGCAAGCAGTCGGGCATCTTCCATAACTTGACGCCGCACGTGCTGCGGCATAGTTTCGCCACGCACCTGTTGGAAGGCGGCGCCGACCTCAGAAGCGTGCAAACCATGCTGGGCCACGCCGATATCTCGACCACGCAGATCTACACGCACGTAATGCGTTCCCGTCTCCGCACTACCGTGGACAAACATCATCCGCGGGCATAGTTGATGTAGGAAAGAGCGAATCGAATGAGCGACTACATGTTTATGCTCGAGAGCCATTTGCGGCCCGACCAGAACCGCGTGCTGAAAGAGGTGCAGGCAGCGGCGGCCGAGGCCAATATGAATCTCTTTATTACCGGCGGCGCCATGCGCGACATGCTGGGTGGCTTTCCCATTCAAGACATCGACTTTACCGTGGAAGGCAATGCGCCGAAGCTGGCCAAGACGGTGGCGGCCAAATCGAAAGCCGAAGTCCTGCGCGTCGACGAGAACCGCAAAGTCGCCTATCTGCTCTTCCCCGGCGGGGTCCACGTCACCATTGGCATGGCCCGCCAGGAGAAATTCGCCAAGGCGGGCAGCAAGCCGCAGGTCTCGCCAGCGACGCTGCATGAATACCTGCGCGGCTGCGACTTCACTATTAACTCGATTGCACTGTCGCTGAATCCCGCTTCCCGCGGTCTGCTACTCGATCCTAATAATGGCGTGGGCGATCTGGAGCGCAAGGAACTGCGAGCGGTCAGCAACTTTGCACTGTATGACGACCCGGTGCGCATGCTGCGGCTGCAGCGCTTTCGCATCCGGCTCAGCTTCGCCATCGACGAACGAACCAAGATGCAGTACGACAACGCCCGCGAAGCGAACTTGGAATCGAAAGTCTCCGCGTCTTCGCTGCTCGAAGAACTGCGCCACATCGCGGCCGAGCCCAATGTCGCCGACGTGGTGAAAACCCTGGAGGAAGAGAAGCTGCTCACCCTGTTCGCCTCCAGTTTGACCGGCGCCAAAGTGAACCATGCGGGGCTGCAGAAGCTGCAGAAGATGCGCCAGATGATCCCCGTCGGCTCGGACATCGAACTCCCCATGATGGGTTTGTTTCTCGACGTCTTGACCGAGAAATTCACGCCCAAGGAAGAGCAGGCGCTGGCCAAATCGCTGGTCCTCGAAAAGGCCGACCTCGACCAGTGGCATAAACTCGACGCCCGCGCCAAGAAGCTAGAGAAGGATCTCAAATCCGCCAAGCTGCAGAAACCATCGCAGCTCTATCTGGCCGTGTCCAAAGCGTCCGGCGATCTGATCCTCTATTTGCTGTTGAACTCCAAAGAGCGCATCGTTCAGGATCGCATCAAGAACTTCTTCGGCAAATACCTGCCCATGGCGCAGGAAGTGACCGACCGCGACGTTACCGCGGCCAAGGGCGTCGAACCCGGCACGCCGAAGTTCCAGAAGGCTAGGGAAGAGGTCATCTTGCAGCGTCTGGACGCGCGGCCCAAAAAGACCCCGCCCCCCGAGGAACCACCGGCCGTCCCTCCGCCGCCTGCGCCGATGTTCGCCAGGAAGTATTCGAGCAGAACGTAAGGGCGGTTGTTGGCCTGTTTTGAACTCCATCCGGCAAGCCGCATGCATTACTCCTGTTCATTATTCAATCGTGTTCACGTATCGTGTACACTGTATGGTAGTGAACGATGACTTTTTGAGAGCACATTCGGATGAGCGCAATGACTGCTCCTGAACGACGCATTCTGAATACCGCCGTAACAGCACTGGGGAGAACCACGGGCATAACTGTCCGCATTCGTCCAGCGGCGGCGCGCAAGGACGACGCAGCCGGAGCCCTTGTAGAAATCGGCACAGATGGGCGCAAGCACTGCTTCAGCGCCGAGGTAAAGCAGGTCGACCGGTTCGCAACTCCCGCGATGCTCAAAGTTCGGAGCAAGGCCTCGCCCGAACCACCATTGCTGGTCGCGCCCTACATTACTCGGGAAGTTGCGGAACGCTGCCGTCAACTTCGTTTGCCGTTTATCGATACCGCTGGAAATGCATATCTGGGAGGGCCGGGACTGTTCGTCTACGTGGTGGGTCTGGCTCGCCCCGTCGAACTCCGCCGTGCCGGCTACCGCGCCCTCAATGCCGCTGGCCTAAAGCTGACCTTTGCCCTGTTGTGCCGTCCGGCCCTGCTTAACGAAAACTACCGTAATATCGCAATGGATGCCGGAGTGGCGCTCGGGACGGTGAGTTCCGATATGAGAGATCTCGAAACCCGCGGATTCTTGAATCTCAAAACGCCCCGTGCCCGCCGCAAACTTGTCGATCCGAAGCGGATGTTTGAGGAATGGGTGACCCACTATCCCGTCACCTTGCGTCCCAACCTGAATTTAGGGCGATTCGAGGCCGATCCCGAGCAACTGCGGCGAGCCGATCTCATACGGCAACATGCGTTTTGGGGCGGGGAACCAGCCGCCGAAAAACTGACTGGATACCTGAAGCCCGCACGCTTCACAATCTATGCACGGGAACCGATCGCCAAACTGATCGCGGCCGGCCGGATGAGGGCGGCGCAAAACGGCGCCGTCGAGATTTTGGAAAAATTTTGGCGGTTTGAGCCGGACGGCGCGGAAAAACAATTTCCCGATGTAGTACCCCCCATCCTCGCCTATGCCGATCTTCTAACAACCAATGAGAGCCGCAACGCGGAAGCTGCACAGATAATCTATGAACAGAAAATCGAGCCAGCCTTCCGTTCCCGCAAATAGTCCGGTCGATCCAGCAGTAGTATGCGTCCTCCGGTCTCTGAACCCGATCGCCCAGAAGGCGGATTGCGCGTACTTCGTCGCCGGCGCCACCGCGCGGGATCTCATTCTAGTGAACGTATACGGCCTTCGCCCAGGCCGTGCGACCGTTGATATCGACCTGGGAGTAGCCGTCGGGAGCTGGCAACAGCTCGCGATTTTGAAAGAACGCCTTATTGAAACTGGCGAGTTTGCAGCCGATCGGAGAGCCCTTCAGCGATTGACTTACGCCGGTCAGACTGCTACCTTCACCATTCCAGTCGATCTTATTCCGTTTCGCGGAGTCGCATCCGCTGAGGGAACCATTTCTTGGCCGCCCCACCGGGACATCGTCATGAACGTCGCTGGTTTCGAAGAGGCATTTCAGTCGTCTGTTTTGATCGAAATGGCGGAAGGTCTCGACGTGCACGTGGCATCGATACCCGGTCTGACCCTCCTCAAGCTAAATGCCTGGGCAGACCGGGGCCGGCAGAGCAATAAGGACGCAGCCGACATTTACCGGCTGCTAACCACTTACGCCGATGCGGGAAACACCGATCGCCTCTATGACCAGGAATTGGATCTATTGGAAGCCGCGGGCTTCGACATGGAACTGGCCGGCGCAGAACTCCTTGGCCGGGACGTGGCTCACATAAGTTCGCCTTTGGGGATCGATCGAGTCCGGTCGCTGTTTGCGTCTGAACCAGGCCGTGAACTGCTGGTGAACCAAATGGCTCGATCCACTTACGCCGAGGCCGCCGCTAGAGTCGAGCAGACTATGAGCCGATTCTGCCAGGGTCTCCAACGCCCGAAATGACTGATGCTTTCAGCAAGCATCCTCCCCCAGCATGCCCGCGCCGCAGCGCTCCACCGTATCGCACCGGCAGTTGCTTTCAATCCGTTCGAGCAGCTCTTTCATGCTCTTGATTTGCCGCATCCTGGCATCGAGTTCCGCGATCTTCTTTCCGGCGAGTTTCCGCCAACGCGCCGAGATCGGGGTCGATTTGGAAAAGCCAAAAAACAACTGCCGGATCTCCTCCAAAGTGAATCCAATCTCTTGCGCCCGTCTCAGAACTGCCAATCGATGCACCACGCCGGGCTGGTAACGCCGGCGGCCGCTGACGCGCGTGGGTGGCAGCAAAATGCCCGTTCGTTCGTAGTAGCGGATGGCGGAAGGGCGCAATCCCGCCTGCCGCGCGACTTGCGAAATCGTCAGCAAGACCATTCTTCAATAATACCGTTGACTTAAACTCGACTTTAACTTGTATTCTCAGTTCATGCTTACCAAAATCCTGCTTCCGGCGTTGGCGGTCACGGCGCTGGCGTATGCTGAAAGCCCGTTTGCCTGCAATCGTCTGGCGCTTTCGCCTGAGGCTCGCGTCCGGCATTTCGAGGAAGTGAGTCCGGCCTTGCGCCAGCTTCACCAGAGTATCCGGGAGTTGCCGGATGGCTATGAATTCGAGTTCGCGCCCACCGCCACTACCTATCAGTTGCTTTCCGAATGGACCAGCCGCGAATATCTATGCTGCCCGTTTTTTGACATCGACCTCCGCATCTCGCGCGAAGGTGGCCCGTTCTGGCTGCGGCTGACCGGGCGCGAGGGAACAAAACAATTCATCCGGCAAGATTTCGGGCGCTGGTTTCCCCAGTGAGCGCATTGTCTGGGAGGGCTCCCTTAGTGCTAAATTAGGGGCGGTGCGTTCCGTCTTTCTAGCTGCATGTGCGTGCCTGGCGCTGTTCGCCGCTGTGGACGATCAGCAGTTCAACGGACGCTGGAATATCGCGGCCGCGGACGCTCCCCGGCCCCGGATCTGGTGGCTGGAGGTGTCCGGCGCCGGCATCGCCAACGGCCAGCCCAAGGGCCGTTTTCTGGGGACGCCGATCGCCCAGGTGGAAGACGTGCCGCGTATCTCCATTCTCGACGGCGAAATGCGATTCGCGGTCGAGCGCAAGGCTGGCCGCGATGGGAAGGGGGCTCAGAAGCTTCTCTATTACGCCCGCTTGGAAGATGGCCGCCTCAAGGGCACCTTTGAAGTGGAAGGCGATCCGTCTTCGTACGCCGAATGGACCGGCATTCGCGCGCCCAATGTCACCGATCACGACGATGTGACCTGGAAGCGCGGCGACCCGGTCGTGTTGTTTGACGGTCACGACCTCGGCGGCTGGCAAGGAGCCAGCGGCAAGCCCGTGTCCGGTTGGATCGTGAAAGACGGGTCGATCGAGAACACTCCGAACGCGCAGAATCTAGTCTCCGACAAAAAATTCTGGAATTTTGCCCTCCACATGGAGTATCTTCTTGCGCCACGCGCCAACAGCGGCGTCGTCCTGCGTGGCCGCTACGAAGTTCAGCTCGCGGACGATTTCGACCGTGCGCCCAGCCCGCTTACCAGCGGTGCGATCCTGGGCCGGATTGCGCCAAATATGAACGCGGCCGATTTCCCGCAAGTGTGGCAGTCGCTCGACGTGCGGCTGGTTGGACGCCAGGTGACCGTGGCGTTGAATGAGATCACCGTAATCAACCGGCAGACGATTGAAGGCCCAACAGCCATCGCTCTGGACGCCAACGAAGCCGATCCCGGTCCAATCATGATTCAAGGCGATCGCGGAGTGATTCAGATTCGCAAGCTAGTGGTTTATCCTCTTACGAAGACGCGTTGAAGAATACTCAGCTAGCCAGGCGATACATCGTGCGCGGGCGCGTACAGGGAGTTGGTTATCGCAACTTCGCGCAGACCGCCGCCCAGCAACTCGGCATTCGCGGCTACGCGCGCAATCTGGCCAACGGCGACGTGGAAGTCTACGCTGTGGGAACTTCGGCCCAACTTTCCGACCTGAACGGGTTGCTGCGCCAGGGCCCCCGCTGGGCGGAGGTGCATGACGTCACCGAACAGGAAGCGCCGGTCGAATCGCATCCGGGCTTTGTAATCCTGTGAACGGCGAACCGAGCGCCGATTGAGGTTTGCCGACTGGCGCAATATCCGCGAGTAGGACCGAAAAAATGCTTAGTTTGCTTTTCTAACGCAGATTTGAGAGCGCCCTTTCCTGGAAGGTCAACGGAATTGGCTGCAACTAGGGGAGAGTAAGGGAGAGTAAGGCCACAACGCCTCAACAATTTTCTTTTTGACCGCTTGACAAGTGGCCCATTCCTTCCTCATAATGCATTAGCGTCCGGGCGATCTGCGCTCGAACATTTATTGCTCTGAGATTGGCGAGCCCGTGCAGGGAGTGGCTTGGGTTGGTTTGAGAGAAATAGCGGAGCTACCGGCTTTGTGCAATTGCCGGTGTTGCCAATAGCTTGGAGCCGCTGTATTGCCGATCAGCACATCGGTGCTTTGACGGGTAAAATTGTGGAAAGAGGAAATTAGGAAGATTATGAAGCTAAATTTGTGTCTTATGGCGGGTCTGATTGCAGCGGTATCCTGCGGGATTGCCAGCGCTCAGGATGGGAATGCGACGCCGCGGTATGTGGTTCTACTGCCGTCGAGCGGCGGTTCAAGTTCGCAGGCGGCCGGAGCGATCGGCAAGGCATCGGCTCCGCTACCCACCTGGAACGGGTCGTTCACCTACAAGAACAAGAACTATACCTATAACATGGTGGGCACGGCGCCCTCCACAAACACCTCGACCACTATCCAGGCGGTCATCATTCCGGTGAAAATTGTCTTGAGCGGCGGGTCGACCTTCGATCCCGAGCACGTGTTGCCGAATGGAAAGACGGTGGTGCAGAACACAGTCGCCTCGCCACTTTTCGATTCGACGACCACGTACACGGTTGGATCCACGGACGTCGGTACCACGCAATATATCGACGCTTATCAGCGAGCGAACTTCTGGGGTACCGTAGCCTCTGAGCCGAATTACCATTTGCTGCTCAGCGCCCCCACCGTCTTAGCCGAGCAAACGCTCAGTCCAAGTTCGAGGAACGGCAAGAGCGGCAATCCTTTTGGCAATCTCACCGTGGCGGAAGTGAACATCAATTGGTTCGATTCGCAAATTCAGAGCCTGATCACCAAGCTGGGCATCCTTCCGAATCAGATTCCGATTTTCCTCACCTACGATACCTATTTGACGCAAAACGGCGGGTGCTGCATCGGCGGCTATCACAGCTCCTTCAGCTCCAGCAGCGGAGAACAATCCTATATCCACGCCTCTTATATCGGCGTGGCCGGCGATTTCGCCCAGGACGTTTCGGCGTTGTCGCATGAGCTCGGCGAGTGGGCGACCGACCCGCTGGTCGTCAACACGAACGGCAATCAGACGCCTTGTGGAATCCTGGAAGTCGGCGATCCGCTGGAAGGCGAGGCCAATTATGGCGGCTTTCCATATACGGTGAACGGCTTCACCTACAACCTGCAGGATTTGGTGATGCTGCCTTACTTCGGCGCGCCAACCAGCACTTCGGTGAACGGCTGGCTCAGCTTCCATGACGCGGCGCTGACGGTATGCTCCAACGGCTCCTAGTCGAGTTCTTTGCGGCGCGCCGCTCGTTCTAGTCATGCCGGACAAAAGTCATGGTGCATGAAATCGGAAGCGGCGCGCCAAATGCCGAGCCAGGAATAAACTTCCAATGGCTCAGCACCGCGGTGACTTCGCTGGCCCAGACGTCGTCCGAGGCTTTGTCGACGTGAATGCCGATGGCGTTTCCCTGTGGATCGACATCGAACGTCACGGTCATCGTTGCGTCGCCGTCGTCGCTGGAAAGGGGCGGAAACACGCTCTTGGCCACGAAGGGCCGGGTCGCGCCCGACAAAGTACGAAATTCTACTCGCGCCAGACTCGTAACGCCTTTCTGTCCCGTTTCCAGCAACCGGAAATTCACTTGTATCGTTGCCTGCACGTTTACCGGCTTTCCCTCTTTTTCGCCGGGACGGAATTGCCACTCCTTGACCGCCGCAATCGCGGCTTCATCGAGGCCCAGCCCCAGTGAGCGAATCACTTTCAATTCGTGTGCCTTTCCATCCGTGCCGACCACTACGGAGAGCACCACTGTTCCTTCTAGCCGGGCGCGACGGGCCTCCACGGCATATTGTGGTTCGACTTTGTGAAGCAGACTCGGTGCGCTAACACCGCCGCCAATTTTGTACGTACCGCCAGGCTGTGGTCCCACGGCAGCGGAAGTGGAGGACGGGAACTCGTTTGGCGCCAGTTCGGCGGCAATTTCCGCTGCCTCCGTGCTCAGCGATCTCGCGACCAGCACTTTCCCATCCGATTGCTTGACGACCTTGAGGAAATAAACGGTAGGCACAGGGCTACCGTCGATCTCGACCACAGGGACGGTAATCCCGAGTAACGCACGCGATAGCGTCTTGGCCGCTTCGTCCTCGCTGTCCAGTCCACGCGCATACCGCAACGAACCATCGGCTTTGGCGTTTAGAAAAAAGTACGATGGCTGGTCGCTTGGCAAGGCCGCCGCGGCGTTGTCCGGCAGGCCGGGGCTGATCGGCCACCACACACGATCGATCGATAGCGGAGTTACGGACTCAAGGTGGGCGGCGGTGTCTGACGGGACCTGCGAAAGTTGACCTGGCTCCAGCAGAGTGGCTTCGCGCCAGTAAACGGATGCCTGCTCGCTATGCCCGTCCTTCAATTCCAGTTGGGCCAAATGCGCATAAATCTCCGAGCGAGAAGCAAGGGTCGCAGCGGCGTTCAGCAGATCTCTGGCTCGCTCCACCTTGCCTTGCTTGAATAGCAGCCAGCCGTAGGTATCGAGATAGCTGCCGAGCGCGTTCTGAGAACGAATTGCGCTCAACATGGTTCCGTCTCCTGCGGAAGCGATCGCTACTTTCGTCAAATCAATCGCTCGACGGATGTAGGACAACGCCAAATCGAACTGCTTGTCACATTCCGCGAGAGTGTAAGCTGCTGCATTCAGCATCCCGGCAGGCGGATTCACACCAAGCGCCGCATCGATCTCCGGGCGCGCATCCGCGGCCTTACCTCCGCACACGCGAGCGAGGGATAGATTCAGGCGATGAAGAGCGCTATTCGGCAGCGCTTGTACAGCCTGAGACGCCGCCTCCTCCGCCTCGGCCCAACGCCCGGCGTTCATCAAGTCGTGCGGCAAATTCGAAATGGCGGTTGAATCGCCAGGGTGAATTTCCAGCTGCTTCCGCCGGCTCTGGATTGCCAGATCCCAGTGACGCTGGCGCTCTTGCACGCGAGCGAGATTGTTGTCCGCGGAGGGGTGGTTGGCGTCGATGGAAAGCTGTTTCTCGTAGGCCTTTTGCGCCTCATCCAACTTTCCAAGCGCGGCGAGGGCGCGTCCGAGGTTGTACCAAGCCGAAGAATGGTTCGGCGTCGCGTCTACTGCTTTCTCGAAGAGTTGCCGGGCGGCTTCGTATTCGCGCTGGTCCAACGCTCGCAAGCCATACTTATTGGCCTCAAATGGCGGAACGGATCGAATCCACGCAGTGAGATTCGCGCTGCTCTTCCGTCTCAGAATAAATGCGTGTTGTTGATCCGCAAGTACAATTTTGAAAAAAGACTCCACTTCGGCCTTATTCGAGCCGCTTAAGATATCTTGCTTCAGTTGAAGTTCCCGCACAACGACCAAAGTCGCGCCGTCGATCTTAGAGTCGGACCGATAGTGAGCAAAGGCGCGATCCTCAGTCAGGTGAGACTCAGCCCGCACGGCAAAGTCCGCTGGGATCGCAAACCTGATTTCTTCGCGGAATGGAATGGGAACGACGAGCGGCAGCAGCTCTATCTGAAGCGATTGCCGGTGCTGGATGGGAAGAAGGAAGTCGTCTTCCTGGATGGGAATTCGAATCTGAACGCCAGGTTCCGCGTTGGCGATGTCGGCGAGGACGGGCGCTGACTCCAGCTTACGGGTCTGCAGAAACCGTCCGAAGAGCTTCGGAGAGGCGATACCAGCGCCTCCTGGGTTAAACGCATCGCGGTATTGCGCGCTACGCGCGCCGGTGGCGGTGACAATCGCGGTGGCTTGCAGAGCGCCACTGAATGTGATCGACGCATCCAGTTTCGCGGTCACGCTCTCTTCGGAAATTGCGCTTTGCGCTGTGCAAAGCGCCGCGGCAAATAACCAGCCGCCCGCGAACCGGAATGAAATACTTGTGCTCCGCACTAAGAGTGCTATTAGTGTATCTCTAACCACTACGGAAGCCACTTTCGGCGCCGCGATGAGACCCGGGAAACGGAGCGGTATTCGAATTATCGCGCGATTTCAAACTGCGTCCATTGGTGCGAGTCCAAATCCCGCAATATGTCCTTCTCCCACCCGAATTCCGGATGATCCTGGACGTGCTGCTTGGCATGAAAATCCAGCCCGCAAGAATGCCCCATGGCGGCGCTCAGTTCCATGTGCTCGATCATAGTGGAATCGGCTGCTTTATTCTGGACCGCGCCGGCGGGAGCGTACTCGGCTTCCCAGGGCTTTGACCCGCGCGGCGAGAGATCGATGTGGCCGCACAGCGTGCGCTCTCCCGGCTGCTCTTTGTTGTCGAAGGTATCGTAGTGATCGGCCAGAAACTTCTGCGCCAGGGCCAGGTCGATGTTGCCTTTATTCTCCGCCATCAGTGTCTCCCAGCGCTTGTGTCTGGCATTGGCGCTCACGCCCATGTCGGCAACGGGAAAATCGGTTTCCTCCCGGATCAGTTTGGGATCGGCGGGGAAGTTGGAGCCCACAAAATAACCGTCGTTGGAGCGCTTGAGAACGACATTTTTCAAGCCTAGCTCGAGGCTGGCGATTTCGTTGCGGCGGTTGTCTACCAGCAACCAGTTGTTGGCGTAGCCGCCGTTGTTGCCTTTTTTCATAATGCGCGCGAAGTCGTCAATCGACTCCGAATATTGCATCGCTTTGCGCGCCCGCACAAACTCCGGAATCCCCTGCGGATCGAAGTGCGAGAAATAGCCGATGGTGGTCTCGGTGATGGCAATCCCCGCGTCGTTGATGCCGAAATCGTCGCCGCTGTGGATCAAGCCGGCCATGCCATCCATCAGGATGCGATGTCCTTTTGCAGGCACGATGTCGAACATGATGTTCCAGCGCGAACCTTCTTTATATTCAGTCCAGTTATTGTGCGCGATTACTGGCTTGCCATCCTTGGTATATTTGCCGGTCGCCACAAAAGCGCTGCAGTGCTCGGCCGTGGCTACTTTGCGCGCCTTGTCATAGTAGTTAACGTAGTAGGGAGAAAGTTCGAGCCAGGCATTCAAAACCACCACGTCCCAAAGATCGAGATTGACGCCCTTGGCGTTGAGGCCTGTCACAATTCCCTTGAGTTCCTCGCGATACTGTTCTTCGACATGCGGCCAGAGTACGGTTTCCGCGGCGGTGCGGAAGAACGCGTAGTCTTTCTTCGAGTCGTGAATCAGACCCGCTTTGACTACTCTCTGTGTGTCTACGATCTCCTCTGTCAGCAGATATCCATGTTGGTAGCCGATTTCGGCTGGGGACCCTTCCAGATGGACGAAGATCCAGCCTTTCTGATCGGGCCGGCGGAACGCCTTTTTCAGGCTCGATTCCGGTTGCGGTTCCCGGGCCGGCGCCGCGCTCAACAACACGCTGGAGATTAACAAGAGCGCAAAGGGTGCAACGCGCACCACTGGACTGGTCAGTAACTTGATCGCGCCGCGCACCGTTTGGCGCGACTTCGTCAAGCGGCAAGCAAGTTTCATTTAAGACTCCTCGGTTCTGTGTACCCGTGAGATCGCGCGCACGAGTTTTTTGTATGGTACCTCGGTCAATGAAGGAAAGCGAATCCACTCCCCATCGCTCCAGCTCGAATAGCGCCAGCGGGCGAGGATGGCCAAATGTTCCTGGCGGTCCAGCGTGGAAACGGACACCGGATCCAGGCCGTTGACCAGTTCCCGCAAGCGTTGGTCGAGAGAGGTGTGAGATTGCAGGGGGAACTCGCGAACGGGTTGCCAGGCGCCTTTCGCAACAAACCACAGCCGCACGGCTCCGTGCGAAAGGGAAGGCGTCACCGCCACGCCGAACAGGCGCTCGATATCGCACACCAGTTCGTCGCGCAACGACAGCACTTGTTGAATCTGTTCCCAGCGTTTGTGCTCGCGGGCGGCGGCTTCAAACTGCATCTCTTCGCTCAGGCGATCCCGCGCCGCCCGAACACCTTGCAGCAGGACGCTGCCGTCGGAGGACAGAAACTCGGCCACGCGTTTCACTTCGTTGGCGTACTCCGCTACGCCCACTACCTGCTGGCACGGCCGCAAGCACATACTCATCTCGCCGTAGATGCAGCCGGGATGATCCGGGTGGGGAACCAGATTCTCCTGGCAGCGGCGGAGTTGAAAGAAATCCAGAAAACCGCTTTCGAAGGCCTCCGCGCCGCCGCGCGTTAAGAATGGTCCATAACAGATTCCACGGCCCCCGCCCAGACGCGTGGTCACTTGGGTCCTCGGGAATTCATTCGACAGCAAGAGCTTTACATAGGCCGGAAAGCGCAATCTCACCATACGCGGATAGTCGTCCGGATAATTCTGTTTGGCGAGCGCGTAATGAATCAGGGTGGACTCGAATTTCGAACCCGTGAGCCAATATTCCACGCGAGTAACCACGTTGCGCAGGTTCAGGGATCGCCGGCCCGCGGACTCCGGCGGCAGAATTCGCATCAAGCGGCGGCGCAGAGCCGTGGTCTTGGCTAAGTATTCCGATCTCTCTCCCGCGCGCACCAGGAACACCGCCCCAGCGTTCGGCAATTCCGGAATGGTTTTGTCGAGATCGTCACGCTCGATGACCGAGGGTTCGAGGACCAGCATTTGCGGATCGGGCCCACAAGTGCGGGCACAGCTTTACTCTACCGTAGAGCGTGTCTGATTGTTTGAAACCTGCCGGACCGATACGCTTACCGGGCTCGCCGTCTGCTGCGAAGAACAGCGAGCCCTAGTAGTGCGCCTCCCAACAGGAGAGCCGATGCGGGTGCGGGCGTTGTGCGATGCTGAAAACATCGGCGGCCTGTCCGGCCGGCCAACGCTCGTCAACCCAAACTGAAGAAAACTGCGCCGTGGAGGTTCCTTTTACCAGAGGAATAGTGTCAATCAGCGTTCCATGCGAGACCGGCCGAACGATCGGCGCAACACCGTGGCTGACAGAATCATGGTAACGCCGTCGTGTCAAGTCTCTCTCCTCCCCTAGGCTTCGCCCTTTCTTTGGTACTGTTGTACTAGGACGCAAACCCTCATTTGCGGGACGACTTAGCTCCCCAAGTGTAGGGGTAACTTGCCTCGGAATGCAACAAAAAAATGACAGGCAGCCAAAGAAATGTTCTGGTATCGAGCGCGGCCCTAAATCGCTTGTCACTGGGACAGTTAAGTTCGAGTGGGAATGTTGGATTCCAGTTCTTCAGCAGGTGTACAAAATGTAGTAACATTGATCCAAATGAGACGCAACCAGTTGGGTTTTTCCTTTGTACTTTACCTAGGATTGAAGTGAGTGTTGACCCCTTCCACATTGAACAGTACCAAGAATTCTAAGAGTACTACAAGTTGGCCTGGGGCGTTGTAGTGCGGTGCCCTCGCTGGGACAGAATCGAACACCCAATTGAACAACCAGGCGCGAAGCTGCGCCATAATCTAACAAATGCGACTGCTTGCGCTCTGGCTGCTGAGTTGGGTCGTTCTTTGGGGTGAGTGCGCGCCGGCCTCACTCCTGTGGATTCCGCGCGACCCGGCCGCCGACGCTCTGTACCGGTTTGAGCAAAACGGCAAGGCTGGATATATCGACCAGTCCGGCAAGGTGGTGATCCCGCCGCGTTCGGACCTCGCTCCCGGCGCCGAATTCCGGCAGGGTGTCGCGCCTCTCAAAGGCCAAGCCGGACGGTTTCTCGATCGAAAAGGCAACGTGGTGGCGATGCCACCGCCAGTTCAATCCTCGGACTCCGAACCGCAAGTACGATTTAACGAACAAGGCGCGTGCCGGCAAGTGGGGGAGTGTGGGCTGAAGCTGGGCTGCGACTTTACGCTCGTCAATGGCGACGGCCGGAAACTATCGAACGAGGTCTATCAGAACGCGTTGCCATTTCACGAAGGCTTGGCGGCTGTGCAAAAGCGGGGGCAGTGGGGCTTTATTGACGAGACCGGCAAGGTGGTTGTGCCGCTCCACTTCGCAGACGCCCGGTCGTTTTCCGGGGGATTGGCCCGTGTGCGCTTGACCGACGAGGGCTCCTGGGCGTACATCGATCATTCAGGGAAGATGGCGATCGCGCCTTGGTTCGAGTTTGCGGACGACTTCGTGGAGGGATTGGCGCTGGTGGGCAACTCCGACGATGGCTTCTGGTACATCCGTCCGGACGGCAGCGAGGCGTTTCCCAATCGCTTCATACTCGCCACGCGGTTCTTCAAAGGTCTGGCCCATGTGCAGTTGCTGGACTCGGACGGAGATGAAGAAGACTTGTTCGCTTATATCGATAAGGCTGGGCACAGCGTGTTCAGCTACCGGATGCGCTGATTCTCTTAGTTGGGGACAGCACCAAATGCCTCGTTTCGTTAGACATGCCGACGTAAGGGAAGACCGGGATGGAAACAGGCCTTGTGGGGCAGGTTCTTAACCTGCGGCCGCTTATTAATCGGCCCTGGGGCGGGTTACAAACATAATTTCCGAACGGCCGGCGATCCGGGCGGAGCCAAGAGAAGCGCGGCGGACCCGGCATGCCGGTGCATGAATGGTCTGCAATCAAACTGCCTGTAGCCATTCTCTCCGTAGTTGAACGCGCCTCGGCGCATTCATATTGAGCAGGCGCACCGTTGCGCGTCCAGTCGGAGTCAGGCCAATGACGTGCCCACCCTCGACTACGAAGTGCGCGCTCCATAAATCGGTACGCGGATGAAACAGTGCCGCCACGGTGCCTGTTTGGGGATCGATGCTAGTCAGATTTGGTCCTTTGTAAGCGTTACACCGATCGCACGCGAGTGCGAGTCCTGACGGATCGTCGCTGCCTCCGTGTTGCCGCGAAACTATATGTTCGACATGGAAAGCAATTAGAGGCGTCGCCTTCTGCGCTATGCGGCAATACTCACAAGCGTCCCCTGCGCGCTGCCGAACAACCTCACGCAGGCTCTGGTCCATGCTAAACGCATTGCTTGGCGAGGAAACGGCGAGCCTTTGCCTGCATGATTGAGATCAGGTCGACAGCCTCAACGAAATCCTTGTAGTCGGCATCTTCCTCTGGCGTTAGGGTTCCGTTATTCGCTTTCCGGCGTAGCTCGCCGATGTGGGCCTCGAGTTCAGAGTCTGCGCGGAGTTCCAAGAGCGCCGCGGCCACCTTCGGCGTGAAGGCTTCGGTCAGCGGGTCCAACAAGCGGTCCAAGTAGCTTGTGGCAGGCATGAATGAATTATATCCTTTCATTTTGATGAATTCGCTCCCAGACAGCACAATTGGAATCTGAGCCTTCGCGATTGTGAGCGGTTTACGCCGCCCGGAAGCTGGCGCATTTAGAGGACTGGTTGTCCAGAAGTCCTCATCTGTGAAGCTTGACGGTCAAAGCGTGGATTTAGTTGTAATAACCGGCCCCACAAGGCGAGGACCCGTCGTCGAGTCTGCGAAAAACGAGACCGAACTTCCGAAACAGCCAACTTAGCTTGGTCGAAAAAGCATCGCTGTAATCGTGGAAATTGGTATTGCCCCATTTTAGGGGTCCCTTAGGATCGCTTGGAGCAAGCCGTCCATGGTGTAAGATTGAGCCTCGGCCTGCACTCTGAGCCCATGCTGGCGCAGGGTTGCCGAGGTGACCGGCCCGATGGACGCGATTTTCACACTTCGCAGAGCCTCCGCCCCGGCCACGGCCAGAAAATTTTTCACGGTAGATGAGCTGGTGAAGGTGATCCAGTCCGCGGCGGCGGCCTGGGCCAGGCGTTCAGCGGAGATCTCCGGAACAACATTGCGGTAGGCCGGCACTACGTCGACCTGCGCTCCTCGTTTTTCCAACTCGACCGGGATCAGATCGCGGGCGACTTGTGCGCGCGGCAGCAGAATCCGCTTGCCGCTTAGATCAAAGGGGGCGAAAGCGGCGAGCACGCCTTCGGCGACATATTCGTCCGGCATCATATCGACTTTGAGGTGGAGTTCTTCCACCGCCCCTTTGGTTGCCGGACCGATGGCGCAGATGCGCGCTCGCAACGAGCGCAGGTCGTGCGCGGACTGGTCCAGGCGGTCGAGAAAAAATCTTACTCCGTTGACGCTGGTAAAGATGAGCCAGTCATAGGAAGACAGGCGCTGCAGAGCACGATCGAGCGGACCGCAATCTTCAGGCGGCACCAGCGCGATCACCGGCAGATCGATGACGTTCGCTCCGAGCGCGCGCAGATTCGCGGAGAATTCGCCGGCCTGGTCCAGCGCGCGGGTCACTACTACGGTCTTGCCGAACAAAGGCAACCGTTCGAACCAGTTCAGCTTTTCTCCCAACGCAACCACTTCGCCGATGACGATGGTCGCGGGAGGCTTCAATTTGGCTGTTTCCACCAGGCTGGCAATGTTGCCGAGCGTGCCGGTAACTCTCCGCTGATCGGGACGCGTACCCCAGCGGACGGCCATAGCTGGAGTGTTCGCCGAGCGCCCGCGCGCGACAATCTCACGTGCAATTGTTCCGATCGTGGTCAGACCCATCAGGATGACCAGCGTTTCCGACTGCCCCACGCGATCCCAATCGATAGCCGCCGGATCGTGCCCCGTGACAAAGCTGACTACAGAAGTGTGATCGCGATGCGTCAGAGGCACGCCGCAGTAAGCTGCAATCCCCAGCGGCGAAGTCACTCCCGGGACTACTTCAAAGGGGATACCCGCGTCTACCAACACTTCCGCTTCTTCGCCGCCACGGCCGAAGATAAACGGATCGCCGCCTTTCAGCCGGACCACGGTGAGACCGCGGCGTGCCCGGTCGATCATCAATCCCGTGATTTCTTCCTGAGAATGGCTATGATCGGAGCGTTTCTTGCCGACATAAATACGTTCGCAACCCTGCGGCGCCAGAGCCAAGAGATGCTCATTGGCCAGGTGATCGTATAGCACGCAATCGGCCCGAGCCAGCAGATTGCGGCCCTTGATCGTGATCAGATCCGGATCGCCTGGTCCGGCGCCGACCAGGTAGACCTTGGTCATTTCGGTATCGGCGCCGATCCGTATACCGACTCGAGAATCTCGCGCCCGCCTTCGGCCAGGAGTGCATCGCCCAGGCGCTTGCCCATCTCTTCGGCTTCGGCCGGCGTGCCCTCGCTGCTTTTCTTGATCACCATTGCGCCGTCGGGCGAAACGACCACTGCCCGCAGTTGTAAACCGCTGCCCGAAAGGGACGCATGCGCGCCGATGGGCACCTGGCATCCGCCGCCTAGTCTGGCCAACACCGCGCGTTCCGCGGTTACAGCCGTCCGTGTCGCGGCGTGGTCCAATTGCCGGCAGATCCGCTGAGCCTCGCCTTGATCCGCGCGCGTCTCGACAGCCAACGCGCCCTGCCCCACGGCCGGACACATGTCCGCGACCTCCAGCACTTCGGCGATACGGGATTCCCAGCCCAACCGGCGCAGGCCGGCGGCGGCGAGAAGAATCGCATCGTATTGGCCTTCATCGAGCTTGCGCAGGCGCGTGTCGACGTTGCCGCGGATGTTCTCGATCCGCATATCGGGACGAATCACGCGCATCTGCGCCGCGCGCCGCAATGAGCTGGTTCCTACTTTCGCGCCTTGCGGCAGCTCAAAGAGTTTTTTCCCCACCACCGCGTCGCGCGGATCCTCGCGCTCCGGGATGGCTGCCAAAGTCAGCCCAGGCGGCAGCTCGGTGGGCATATCTTTCAAACTATGCACCGCCAGATCGATGCGGCCGTCGAGCAGCGCTTCTTCAATCTCCTTGGTGAACAGTCCCTTGGTTCCGACTTTGGACAGCGCGACGTCCGTGATTTTGTCGCCGGTGGTCTGGATGATCTGGAGATGGCATTGGTGTCCCAGCGATTCCAGACGCGCCTTGATCCAATGCGCCTGCCACAGCGCCAATTTGGAACCGCGGGAGCCAATGGTCAGCATCTATTCACCAATCCGGAACACCTTTCTGATGATCGTGATGACATACTCGCTTTCGGGGCCGGCGCCTTGCCGGCGCAATTCCGAGATCGGCCCGTGAGCCACTTTGTTGATGATTCCCTTGGTGAGCAGTTCGAGCGCTTCTTCCTGTTCGGCGGTCATCGATCCGAATTTCTTCCGCATGCGGGCGATCTCGGCCGCGCGGATGTGCTCCAGTTGCTCCTGCAGGCCAACGATGATCGGCACAACCTCACGCGTGCTCAGCCGCGTCACCATGCGATCCACTTCTTCGGCGATAATGTTTTCCGCTTCCGCCGCCTCCTGCATGCGACCCTTCAGATTGCTGTCCACCACCTTCTGCAGGTCGTCAATGTCGTACAGAAAGACGTTATCGAGTTCGTTTACCGCGGGCTCGATATTTCTTGGCACGGCGATGTCAATCACGAAGATCGGCCGATTCTTTCGCGCTTCGATCACTTTGCGCATGTCGGCCTTCGTGAGCAGGTAATGCGGAGCGCCGCTCGAGGCCACGACTATATCCACTTCCGGGAGAAACGAGATGAAAGCCGTATATTCGACAATCTTGCCGTTGAAGAGTGCGGCCATCTCGACCGCGCGATCGCGCGTACGGTTGGTGACAAAGATGTTCGTGGCACCCGAACTGCGCAAATGTAACGCGGCGGCTTCGGACATCTTACCGGCTCCGACCAAGAGCACGCGCTTGTCTTTCAGCGATCCAAAAATGTTGCGCGCCAGTTCCACGGCGGCATAGCTGACGGAAACGGCGGCAGCGCCAATCTCGGTTTCCGTTCGCACGCGCTTGGCTACGCTGAAGGCGCGCGGAACCAGTTCATCGAGAAAACGATTTACCGAGCCATGCTGTTTGGCGAGCGCGAAGGCGGCTTTGAGCTGACCCAGAATTTGCGGTTCACCCACCACCATGGAGTCCAGACTGGAGGCAACGCGGAAGAGATGCCGAATGGCGTCCTTATCCTCGAAGCGATATAGGTACGGTCCCACCCAGTTGCGGTCGACGTTGCGGGTGTCGGCAAGAAACTGATCCACTTCAGCAGGTCCGGCGATGGTCTCGTCGCAGGTGACCGCGAGTTCCACGCGATTGCATGTCGATAGAATCATCCCCTCGGAAAAGCCGGGGCGGCGTTTCAGTTCCTGGAGAGCTGCGCCAATCGATTCCTCCGTATAGGCTATTTTTTCGCGCACTTCCACCGGCGCGCTCTTGTGGTTCAAGCCTGTGATGGAGAACTTCATTACTGTACTACTCTGCGAACACTACTTTGCTTCCGCTCCCTGACGGTCGCGGCTCGGAATCCGGCTGGGCCCGGTCCGGAATCCACGGAACCCAGCCGCGAGCAAACACTACCGACGCCTGTGTTGAACATTACATTACTTTGCCAATAGGGAACGCAAGCCAATGTGAGCCGCCCAGGTCAGGGCGGAGCAGCACATCACCGCGATCGCCATGATCGCCGCTTTTCTGCCCCGCCAACCCGCATTGGTCCGGAAAAATACCATGGTCAAATAAAAAGCCCAGGTCACGAGCGCCAGCGCCACCTGCGGGCTGTGAATCCAGTCTGTGCCCGTTTCTACAGAAGCCCAGGTGATGCCGGCTACCACGCCCAAGGTGATGAACAGGAATCCGAAGCTCATGGCGGTGGTCATCAAAGTATCAAGCGTTCCCAGTGGAGGAAGGCGCTCAAAAAAACGGCTGGGCTGCTTGCGCTTCAGTTGCCGCTCCTGCACCAGATAGAACATGGAAGCCACGCCGGTGAGAAGCAAGGCCGCATATCCCAGCAGGATCAGGACCACGTGCACAGCCAGCCAGGCGTTGCGTACGCCCTGGCTGGACCAACCGGAAACGGGCGCTTCCATCGCGCCAACCAGGCTCATGATGAACACCAGCGGAAACACACAGACGCTGAAGGATGCAAAGTGATAGCGCCAGTAGACGAAAAGAAAAAGAACAGCTATGAGGAAGGCCCAGACCGAGCTGGATTCATAGAAATTATCGACCGGGAAGTGTCCCAGAGACATGGTCGCCTCGACGATCGCGACCATATGCAGAATTACTCCGACAAGGAACGCGAACACGGCGTAGCGGAAGAACTCCGATTTCTTGCGGAGAAGCACCAGAACGGCGTCCAGCATTCCCGCGGCGTAGAGCACAGTGGCTACGCGCAGCCAGAATACGCCTGTTTCATTCATTTGATCTAAGTATAGCGGGGCGGGTCAGCGTTGGGCGGGCGGGTCCGTTGGTGCCGTTTGAATTTTGGGACTATGTTTCGGCTCCCTACGCTAGTTTAGGATTCCAGAACCATTGCCTCATGGAGGTCGCCTGACGCGCGCGACGCGTTCGGATAATTACTTTGCCTTCAATGCTACAAAGTTGAAGATTGCTGTGACTCATTGCCTGAACCATCAATGCTACCGATAGTCGAAACCATCCTTCGTCATCACTTCCTTTCTACCCCAGACCTCTAAGTCGAGCTTCTCGGGCGGTCGAAGCGGGAATTGTCGGATCGCCTCCGCAAAATCATTGACCGTGAGAGCTGCAGCCTGCTCAAATGCCGATTGTGCGTCTATGCCCAGCTTCACGGCTGAATGATAGAGCAGCGCCAAACGGACCATTGAATCCCGCCAATCGCTCCCGGTACCGGCTTCGGTCGCCAGCGCCGTCAGCCCCTCCGAAACGAGGACCGACGATTGTCGCCGGACCGCTAACACCGCCATCTCACCTGCGTAGCCGACTAAATTGTCTTTTGCAAATCGATTGAGCCGAGAAGTTATGCGAGATCGAATAGCAAGATCACCGTCTTTGAAATCTTTCAGGACGCGCTCGGTTACTTCTTCCTGAGGAGCGGGATCGAGAATGACACCACGGTTGTTAAAGGCCTCTCTTCGCTCGGCTGATAGTCGATTTAAGCGATCCACGGCCTCGTCGGCCTGCATACTCTCAATTTCTCGATCCGGATCCATAATCGTAAGTATGCCCTACGGCGGTAATTGTAATCAATTGCCCCGGGGCTCCTATCCCGCATCAACGAGCGTAGAATTCTGCACCGAAAACAATCAATGTGACATTGCCTCCATTATATTAACGGCGGAATGCTCTCCCATTTCCAGCTGAGGCGTAATTGACTTCTGAGATCGATTATCCAGCGGCCTCAGAGTTGCGGCGTTCAAGCCGGAAAGTCAAAAGAACAGGAAAAAACGGCAGAGGCCGATTGATAATCGGCCGCAGATTAATAATCTGCCCCACACTTACTTCTTCAGATTGATTGTGCCGCGGCATTTAGTCGTTCCGCAGGAACAAGGCACTTTCTCCACATCATGAGCGAAATGATAATCCACCGTCAGTTCTTCTCCTTTGTGAATCTGCCGCCGGCTGTAATACAGAATATGGCCCTTGAAGATTCTCGTCACCAGATTCGGGTCGCAGGAATGGTTGATATATTCCGCGCCGCTTCCTCCCACCAAGCCATCGAGGGCCCAATAGTTGGTGAGAGTAAAAATGTAATTGAGCGGACCG
>DATFZA010000268.1:0-3326 GCA_035314765.1 Bryobacteraceae bacterium | reverse complement strand
AGCCCCTGTTGCGGAAACTCGATCCACCATTCTTTGCAGGTGCGCAAGGCCTCACTATCAAACTGTGGCGCTTCGACCGCCAGGTCGCCTTCAAACTCCAGCCGCGTATTGACCAGCACCGGCTTGTCCGTGAGCGCCAGAACCCGTTGCACCAGCGAATAGAGTTCGCGGCCGGACAGCGCCTTGGCGCGGATTTGGATCATCTCCGCGTTACGCGCGCGGGCCGCAACCAAAGCCGAATCCGTGATGCAGTAGCGCTTCAGATCAGCCATAGCCCCTGTTGCGGAAACTCGATCCACCATTCTTTGCAGGTGCGCAAGGCCTCACTATCAAACTGTGGCGCTTCGACCGCCAGGTCGCCTTCAAACTCCAGCCGCGTCCGCCACGGCGTTGTCATCACCCGAGTCAGCACAACCGGGACTTGATTCTTTCCAGGCCGCCCGTCGCGCGGAACCGCCGTCAAACGGTCCGGTCGCACGCATAGCCATCCCCGGTCGCCGATCAGCCGCCCAGGAAAGTACGGACCGGCAATCTCCCGGTCCGCCTCTCCTCCTAAACGCAATCGGCTGGAGTTTCTTCCCGGATCGAGCGCGCGAATCTCCACCGGCAGCACGTTGTACAGCCCCAAGACTCGGGCCACATCGACGCTTGCCGGTTGTTCGAACACGACGCGCGGAACTCCGCTCTGCGCCACCTTCCCGGCGATCACGATCAGAACCTGATCGGCGAGAGCGAAGCATTCCTCCGCGTCGTGTGTGACCAAGAGAATGGGTTTGTCATATTCCGATCGCACTTGCGCCAGCAAAGCATGCAGTTCACCGCGCAGTGCCGGGTCGAGACCGCGCGAAGGTTCGTCCAGCAAGAGCACTCGCGGCGAGCCGATCAGCGCCCGGGCGATGGAGCAGCGCTGCTTTTGTCCGCCCGAGAGCTGATGCGGCCGGCGTCCCGCAACCTCGGCCAGATGAAACTCCTCCAGGAGCTGCGTTACGCGCCGGCTGCGCTCCAAACGCGGCACGCGTTCCACCGCAAACTCGAGATTCTGCCGCAGCGTCATATGCGGAAACAGCGCATAATTCTGGAAGACATAGCCGCACTGGCGCGCCCGCGGCGGCAGGTGTACCTGGGCCGGACCGTCAAACAGGATTTGGTCGTCCAGCAAGATGCGCCCGTCGTCGGGGCGCTCAAAACCGGCGATGGCATCCAGAGTCAAAGTCTTGCCGCTGCCGCTCGGCCCGAACAGCGCCGTGACGCCGGGCCCGGCCTGGAACGCCATGTCCAGGCTAAACCCCGCCGACTCCCGGCCCGCTTCGAATCTTTTCTTGATTCGCGCTTCGATCATAAGACCGGCTGGCGCGGTCCAAAGCGGTTGGCCAACGCGAGTATGACCAGCGAGACTGCGGAGATCACTAGCACCAAATCCCGGGCCAGGGCGCCATTATTGGAATTCAGCGCGTCATAAATCGCTACGGCCACGGTTTCGGTCCTTCCCGGAATATTGCCGGCGATCATGAGCGTGACTCCGAAGTCTCCGAGCGAGCGCGCAAACGCCAAAGCCGTCGCCGCGAAGATGGACCGTCCCGCTAAAGGCAAAGTCACTCGCCAGAACAGGCGCGGCTCGGAAGCGCCCAACGTGCGCGCCGCCCGCTCATAAGAATGATCGACGCTTTCCAATGCCGCGCGTGCGGACTTGATCAGCAGCGGTCCCGAATGGAATAATGCCGCAACCACCGCCGCTTGCCAGGTGAAGACCAGCGGCTGGCCAAACAGCCATTCATAGAGCTTACCCAATGGACTATGGTGCCCCAGCACAACCAACAGATAATAGCCGAGCACCGTGGGCGGCAAAACCAGCGGTAATGTGACCGCGGCATCCAGCACTTCTTTACCTCTAAATTGCACGTTCGCCAGCAGCCACGCCAGCCAGAGACCTATCGCCAGCGCAAGCACTGTGGACAAAGCCGCCACCCGCAAGCTCAGCCAGAGCGGAAACCAATCGATCGCCATGGAACTATCATCTTAGCGGCTAGTCGATCCTCGCGGAAGAAAATAGCGCCGCGCCTTCCGCCTAATCCCACAACTTTGATTGCCCCGAACCAGCGCCTCGAAATTTGTGCGGCTCGTGCCCTCGGTTAGGGTCAATTTCGCGTGGGTCTGCAGGCACGGCGATCGGTAGACTCGGGGTGAAGCAAACACATCTTTCCAGGAAGCGGAGACCAGGACGAATCCGGCTCCCGCCTGTGCCATCCTTTGAGAGGGCGAACACCATGAGTGAATCCAACCTGAAGACCGTATCGCAGGTGCTAGACGCAGCTCTTTTCGCGGCCGAAAAGCACGCTCGCCAGAAGCGCAAAGGCGCAGCCGGGGAACCTTATGTCAACCATCTAATCGAAGTTGCCGGTTTGATCGCGGCCGCTCTCGCGGAACCGGACACAAATCTGTTGATGGCTGCATTGCTGCACGACACCATCGAAGATACCGGCGCCACCAAAGACGAACTGGCCGTGCGCTTCGGCTCCGACGTGGCGAACCTGGTGGCCGAGGTGACGGATGACAAATCCCTGCCCAAACAAGAGCGGAAGCGCCTTCAGGTCGAGAACGCGCCGAAGAAGTCCGCGAGAGCGCAAACCATCAAAATTGCCGACAAGATTTCGAATCTGCGAGCCATTCTCAGCAGCCCGCCCGCCGATTGGGACTACCAGCGGAGAAGAGATTACTTCACCTGGGCCAAGCAGGTTGTCGACGGCCTGACGGCTCCCAATCCCATTCTCAAATCGGAGTTCGAAGCCACGTTTCAAAAGTTCGATGACGTTGTTGGCCGCGAGCGGACTGTTGCTACTCCGTGAGGAATGACGCCGAATGCGATAGGGACAAAAGCATGGGGTTCACCATCGACGAAGCTTTCCTGCCCGCCACGCTCACCGCGCCTCCGATGACCGACCGCCAGTTCGCCGATTTCTGCGCCAAGCACCCCGATCTATTTTTTGAAGCGGCCGGCACCGGCGAAATCATCGTTATGCCGCCAAATTTTTCCAAGGCCGGCGCCAGGAATCTGGAGATCTGCATGCAGCTCGGAAACTGGGCTCAGCGGGATGCCAGGGGGATTGCGAACGACTCCTCGAATGGTTACGTGCTTCCCAATGGCGCGAGGCGGTCGCCCGATGCGTCATGGACGCCGAAGGAGGAAATTCGGAAACTCCCTGAGGAGAGCCTCGAAGGTTACTGGCACTTGTGTCCAGCGTTCGTGATCGAACTTCGCTCGCATTCGGATCGGCTCCCGGTGCTGCGCGCGAAGATGAAGGAGTATCTGGCGAACGGCGCGCTTCTTG
>DATFZA010000267.1:0-4180 GCA_035314765.1 Bryobacteraceae bacterium | reverse complement strand
AGTTCGGCTCCTTGGCTTCGTTCACCGGATGCAAATTGAGTCCCGTTCCTTCCGCCAGTCGGAGATCGGCAAAAGCCGGCGGAAGAGACGACTTTTGCATGTCGCTGAAGAGATGCACTTCCAAGGGGACTCTCGCGGTTTGCGAGATGGTGCGCAGCACGCGGGCGAATTCGCCGTAGGAACTCCGCTCGTCGGAGAAATCGATGCTCCCGATCGCCGCCCGCAAAGCGCCCACATCGTCGGTCGGCTGCGTCAGGACATTCACTTTCGAATTCAACGCCAATACCTGCGCCTGCTCGCCGCTATGCAGGCTCGAAAGGGCGTTCAGGGCGTCCTGTTTGGCGTGGGCCAAGTGATCGCCATAGTGCATGCTGAACGAATTATCGACCGCCAGCACCACCAGCCGGCGGCCCGAAAACGCTATACCAGTCCGGTTAATAAACGGATTCGCAAACGCCAGGGCCATCAGCAGCAGCAGAGCTACCCGCAACGAGAGCAGCAACAAATAGCGCAGACGCCGGTGCTTGATGGAACTCTGAGTCCGCCGCTCAAAAAACATCAACGAACTGAACGGCAGCGGCGTCGTGCGGTAGCGCCGCAGCAGATGAATCCAGAGCGGCAATCCTACCGCCGCCGCGCCAGCCAGAAACCAGGGAGCGAGAAATCCCACCGTTTACATCCTCCCCGTCCGGATGCTCAAATATTCGCGCAACCCTTCATCCAGCGGACGGTCCGTACGCAGCAAATGATAATCGATGTTCGAAGCTCTAGCTTTGGTGCTGAGCGCGTCAATGTGCGCCTGGATCTTGGCGCGGTATTCGTGTTTCGCGTATTCCGGGGAAACCTCGATGGCTTCGTCGGTCTCCATGTCCACCAGCAGCATGGGTTCCTTCAGCTTCGGCTCCAGCTCCTGCGGATCGAGAATGTGGAACAGGATGAGTTCGTTGCCGCGGTAGCGCAACGGCTCCATCACCTTGATCACTTCTTCCGGTTGCTCGAAAAAGTCGGACATCACCACGATGATGCCCCGCCGGACGAGGAACTGCTGGAAATGCAAGAATGGCTTGGCGAAATCGGTCCGCGTGCCGGTCTGGGCGTGCTCAATGGCATGCGCCACCCGCATAAACTGGCCCTGCCGCGTGGACGGCGCGATGTAGTTTTTCACTTCATCGTCGAAAATAATGATGCCCGCCGCGTCCCTCTGTTGATTGGAAAGGTAGGCCAGCGAGGCGGAAAGGTACTTGGCGTAATCGAGCTTGCTCACGCTCTGAGAGGTGTAAGACATGGACGCGCTGGTATCCAGCATCATGGTCAACTGGCTGTTGGTCTCGCCGCGATAGCGCTTCAGATACATGCGCTCGGTGCGCGCAAAAACGTTCCAATCCACATGCCGCAGATCGTCGCCGGGTGAGTAGGCGCGATACTCGGCAAACTCCTGGCTAAACCCAAAATCGGGCGACCGATGCAACCCAGCGACGAACCCGTCCACCACCGTTTTCGCCACCAGGCCGAGATGCGAGATACCGGCGAGGACTGCGGGATCGATGAACCGCAGCGGCGTGCCGGCTTGCTGGGCGGAAGAGTGTAGAGTGGTGGCCATTAGTTTTATTCCGGTTCAGTGCCGCCCAATGTATGGCAGATTGTCAACCTGTTCCCATGAGCGCCGGGCGCTCAGGAGCGACCATGAAAACCCCCGAGTTCGAGACGCGGATGGGGACACAGCGGGCTCGATTCCGAACTCCTTCGGTCGAAATTTATCGTAGCTGTGTCCCCTTGGCGCATGACCTGAACACAGGTCTTCGAGAGTGCCGCGGGTTGTTAACCCGCGCGATGGGGCCTGCCAACCCGGTGAGTCGCTCCTTACTGACCACCCTGACAAGCTCGGCCGCCCGGTCGCGGTGCGAAACACCAGCCAGGCAGGGGTCAAGCGCCTCGGAGCCCCACAATGCACTGTACTCGCCATGTCCTACTTCGGCTCCGGCTTCCAATCCAGAATCTTTTTGAGAATGGCGTCGCAATCCAGCCGTTCCGACTCGGCATGAAAATTCAACAGCACGCGGTGCCGCAGAATCGGCGGCGCCAGCGCGCGGATATCGGAGTAAGAGACGTGATAGCGCCCTTGTATCAAAGCCCGCGCCTTCGACGCCAGCACCACAAACTGCGCTGCGCGCACGCTAGCCCCAAAATTGACGTACTTCTTAACGAAATCGGGCGCCGCCGGCTCGTTCGGCCGCGTGGCCCGAACCAGTTCCACCGCATACCGCGCGACCGATTCGGCGATCGGCACCATGCGGACCAGTTGTTGAAAGCTGAGAATCTCTTCCGCTCCGGTAACGGTTAGCGGAGAAGCGACAGCCGTGGTCGTGGTCTGATCCACCACTTTCAATTCGTCGTCAGCCGACAGATAATCGAGAAGCGTATTAAACAGAAACCGGTCGAGCTGCGCCTCAGGCAATGGATACGTGCCTTCTAACTCAATCGGGTTCTGCGTCGCCAGCACGAAAAACGGCGGCGTGATCAGATAATTGTGGCCGCGCACGGTGCAGGAAAACTCCTGCATGGCTTCGAGCAGCGCCGATTGCGTCTTGGGCGGAGTACGGTTGATTTCATCCGCCAGCAGGACATTCGAGAAAATCGGTCCGGGGACAAACGTCCACGTCCGCCGTCCCGTGCCCGGCTCCTCTTCAATAATGTCCGTACCGGTAATGTCTGAAGGCATCAAATCGGGCGTAAACTGAATGCGCTTGAACACCAGGCCAAGCGTCTGGGCGATGGTCCGCACCAGCAGTGTCTTGGCGGTGCCAGGCAGGCCGGTGATCAGACAATGACCGCCGACAAACAGAGCGATCAATACCTGCTCCAGAACGTCGTTCTGGCCGACGATCACCTTGCGCACTTCGCGCACGATGTCCTGGTGGACCTTCTGAAAGCGATCGATGCGGTCTTTCAGTTCCGCGGAATCGGTTAATGGGGTGGTGGCTGTGGACATTTGTTGTGTTTATTTTGACAGCTCGAGCAAAAGTTGTTGTGCCGGTTTATAACTCGGCGCCGCTTCCAAAGACAGCAGCACCTGATCGCGCGCATCGTCCTTTCGATTGGCGACTCGATAAGCTTTGGCCAGCCGGAAGTGCGACGTAACTTGGTCCAGCGGCTTCAACGCGAGTACGGCCTGGTACTCCCGGATGGCCCCCATGACGTTGTTCTGCGCCAGCCAGAGATCCCCTAGCCGGCCGTGCAGTTCTTCATCCTCGGGATAGATGTAGTTTAGACGATTCAGGACCGCCGCCGCTTTCTTGGTGTCGCCGGCCTCTTCCTCGAGCGTGGCCAGTTTCTTGATCAGCAGCGGGCTCCGGCCGCCGACAGAGTTCCACTGTTCGAGTTCTTTGCGCGCGGCAACTTTGTCGCCCTTAGCCAGGTAGGCGTTTGCCATCACCTCATAGGCGCTGCCGGGCTCTACATAGTCCTGATAGAAATCGCGAATGGCCTTGCCCTGCTCCAGTACCGCATCGTATTTCTTGGCGTCCATGTCCTGATGCATCTGCGTCAGGCCTTTTTTCCATTCCGCGAAATGTTCGACGGGCGCTTTGGTCTGGGCGTGCAGCCAGGCGAAGAATTGCTTGTCAAACTCCTCTGGCGCTATCCCGAGTTGCTTCTTCACCACGTCCGGCGTCGATTCCAGCCTCGCGTAGGCGTGCACCATGTCGAGCAGCTTCTGATAACTCCACTTCTCCGCGATGAAGTTGCAGATTTTGCCGGCCTGATAGTACGACACAATCACCTGATTGGGATAACTGGGACGCAGAAATCCCTTATCCAGCTCCGCAATCGGCAACAGCTTGTCTTGTTTAATGGCGCTGATAATCAGCGGATCCAGCCGGTCGCCCCAATCGGTCGCAGCGGCGGTTTCCTCATAAACCGCGAGGCCTTCGGTAAACCAGCGTGGCACCCGGTGTTGCGTAGCTTGCAGCACGTATACGTGGCTCAGCTCATGCCACAGCGTACTGGCCCAATGAAAGCTGCCAGGTGGGCGGCCGGACGGACTGTCCATGGCGAAGTTCAGGCCAAAGGTGACGCCGAGAATACTTCCCAAGCCCGGCATGGCGGCGGTGAACACCGAAAAGTCTTCATGGTTGGGAAACACGTCCAGTTCCACCGGCCCGGCGAGCTTCATCTGATATTT
>DATFZA010000266.1:0-21260 GCA_035314765.1 Bryobacteraceae bacterium | reverse complement strand
GGCGATATCGTTGACGCCGGTGTCGGGATTGATGTAGAGCACCTTGGTCCAGCTCTTGCCGCCATCCGTGGTCTTGAAGACGCCGCGTTCTTCATTGGGGCCCCACAAGCGGCCTTGCGCCGCGACATACACGATGTTGGCGTTCGACGGATGGATGAGAATGCGCCCGACGTGGTGCGTTTCCCTGAGCCCCATGTGCGTCCACGTTTTTCCCGCGTCGCCCGACTTGTAAACACCATTTCCCCAGGACGAGCTTTGACGGTTGTTCGCTTCTCCGGTGCCAACCCACACCACATCCGGCTCCGATTGCGAGACCGTCACATCGCCGATGCTCGAGACGGTCTGATCGTCAAACACGGGCTTCCAGGAGATGCCGCTATCCGCGCTCTTGAACACTCCGCCAGAGGCAGTCGCCGCATACACGATGTTGGTATTGCGTTCCACCACAGCGAAATCGTCAATGCGCCCGCCCATATTAGCGGGTCCGATCTCACGGAACTGCAGGGCTTTGAATTGGTCGATTTTCGGTTGGGCGAGAGCGGCCGACAACAAGAGCGTGAGGCAAAGCTGATTTCTCATTTGGTCTAGTGTAAACCGTCGAGCAGAGAGAACTCGGCGACTCGGAGTCCTCCGCACAAGAGTTCCTCCGCAACCGGTCCCCCCGTCTAGCCCCGAACGTAAGTAAGGGGATCGGCATCCAGCTAAGCAAGACCCGCACACGCCACACTCACTTTGCGTCGCGAGCATGCTCGCCAAACTAGTAGCCTAAACCGTCCAGCAGCCCCCGCAAATACGCCGGCGCCGCCGCATCTCCCTCGCGCGGCGCCCACGGCGCAAAGTCCTTATCATTCGCCGCCGAATAAGGTCCGGGTTTCACTTCAAAACAGATCGCCTCGTCAGAAAGCACCGCAATGGTGTGCCAGATCCCCGGACCGATATCGATGCCGATCGGGTCTAAGCCGAGACGATGAGTGCTGGCAATCCGTCCAGCATCGTCAAAGATGAAAAACGCCAATTCGCCTCTCAGAACCAGAAAAGATTCCGATTTCGGCGGATCCAGATGCCGATGCGGCGCGATGTACGTCCCGCGCAGCATCACATTGAGAAAGCGGTGCGGATTGTCCTCCAGCGTCGGATGAAAATTGTAGTTGATGCGCCGCCGGGGCGACTGGCGGGCCTGCGCGAGCATCCGCTCGAAGAGCGAGCCATCGATCAGCTGCATGCTCCCACTGTATTTCACTCCGCGCGCAGGGCTGCCAACGGATCGGCCCGCGTGGCGCGGACCGCGGGCGATGCGGCGGCCGCCAGGCAGACCAATAACAGGACCACACTAGCCACAATATAGCTTCCAGCGTCAAAGCGCGTGACTTCGAACAGGAAACTCTCCAATCCTCGGGTCAGAATCAGCGCCCCAATCAGTCCGAGGCCGAGACCCAATGCCGCCAATGCCATCAACCGGCCGATCACGATCCGCAACAAGTCCCCAGGTTGGGCGCCCAGAGCCACTCTGACGCCGAATTCCTGGCGGCGTTGCGCGACCAGATACGAGATCAGGCCATAAATTCCCACGCTGGCAATCGCCAGCGCGGCGCCGGCAAATAGGGTCAACAGGAATGTGGTAAACCGCCGGGTGGCCTCGCGGTCGCCGAGCGCAGTTCCCATGCTGGTGAACGTTGCAATGGGCTGCTGTGGATCCACTTGCCGCACGGCCGCCTGCAGCGCCGCCTTTGCGTCTCCGATATTACGCGAAGCCCGAATCAGGATGGACATCGCCCGGCTGGGGCTTTGCGCCAGCGGCGAATAGGACTCCGTGAAGACCGGTTGCTCCACGCCGGCCCGGCGTGAATCGGCCACCACGCCCACGATCGTCGTCCATTGCACATTGGCGCCGCTGCGCTCGCCGAAAGTAAAACGCTGGCCAATCGGGTCCCCTTTTGGCCAGTATTTTCGTGCCGTGGTCTCGTTGATGATCGCTACCGCCGGCGAGCCGGCGCGATCGTGCTCGTCAAAGAATCGCCCTTTCAACAGAGGAATCTTCATCACCGAGAAGAACTCTGGCGTCACGCTGTCCGTCGTGAGTGGCGTGTAGATTCGATCCGGCCTGCCCTCGATATAGATGATTCCCGAGTCCGGCAGGCGGTCGAGAAAGAGCGTTTTTATGGAGGTCGCCGATTCAATCCCGGGCCTATTCTTCAAACCCTCCAGCAAGCTTTCCCAGAATGCCGTGGTGGTCTTTCCGTTCGGGTATTTTCCTCTGGGCAATTGCAGCTCCGCGATGGCCATTCGCTGGCTGTCAAAGCCGAGTGGCACGTTCTCCATGCGCTGAAAGCTGCGAATCAAAAGCCAGGCGCCGGTGAGAAGAATCATGGTGACCGCAATCTCGCCGATCGTAAGCGCGGAACGGAACCACCGGCCGTCCGTGCGTCCGGCTAAACCTCGGCCACCCTGCTTGAGTCCACCCGCGACATCAAGACGCGAAGCTTGAAGCGCCGGCCGCAAGCCGAAGATCAAGCCGCTGGCCGCGGAAACGGCCAGTGTGAACGCCGCTACGATCAAATCCACGTGCGTATCCTGCAATTGCGGAACCTCCGCTGGCGCCAGCCGTAGCAGCAGGATCACGCCGCCATACGCCACTCCGATCCCCAATGCTCCGCCAATACAAAACAGCAGCAGAGCCTCGGTCAGCAACTGCCGCACCATCCGCCGCCGCCCCGCTCCCAGTGCCGTCCGGATCGCCAACTCTCGTCCGCGGTCAGCCGCTCGCGCCGACAACATGCCGGCGATGTTGGCGCAGCAGATCAGCAGCAGAAACACCACGGCGCCGGTGAGAACCAGCAGAGAAGGCCGGATGGGCCTCGTGAGATCGTCCTGCAAACCTACCAACGCTACTCCCAGATGCTTGTCGATCAGGTACTCCTTAGACAAGGCTGTCGCGATCGAGTCCATTTCGGATTGCGCCTGGCCTATCGTCACTCCATCTCTGAGCCTGCCCATCGCGTTCAGCCAGAAACTCCCTCGGTTCTGCCTGCTGCGCTGATCAACAGCCAGCGGTATCCAGAAATCCAGATTCCGTTCGGGAAGCCGGAACGATTCCGGCAGGACGCCCAAGACGGTGAAACTCTCGCCGCTCAAAGTTAGCTGCTTCCCGATAATCGCCGGATCGCCGCCGAAACGGCGCAGCCATAGACCATGGCTCAGCACCACCTTTCGCGGCCCGCCGGGTTGGTCGTCTCCCGGATCGAAGCCGCTGCCCAGAACAGGCCGGACCCCACTCAGCTTCAAGAAATTTGCTGTCACCATGGCCCCTCGCATCTGCAGCGGCTCGTCAACCCCCGTCAGGATCAGTCTCGCGCCCGTGAAACCGGCAAAATCCTGGATGTTCTTGCTCCGCGCCTTCCAGTCTTCGAAACGAGGCCACGACGTGACGTCGTGATCGAATCCTTGCGTCGGATTCCGGACCCACACCCGCACCAGTTGCTCCGGGCGCTTGTAGGGCAGACTCTCCAGCATCACCGACTTGACCACGCTGAACAAGGCGGAATTCACGCCAATGCCCAGCGCCAGCGTAGCCAGAGCCACAAATGTGAACCAGGGGTTCCGGAGAAATGTGCGCAAAGCGTACTTTACATCGGCTATCAGCATAGAGAGATGCTCCTGGGGCGCGTCGAGAAGGATACCGGCGGCGGCAACGCCCAAACAAACCACGCGGCCGGGCATGCGCTTTTCCAACAGCAACTGCTTGCGGAAGACCAGCAGGATTTCGCGCTCGTAGTCGTCCCGGAATGAGGCCGGGTAGAGCCGCAGCAATAAACGAAAAGCGCGCTCGTACATGGTCAGGTCCGTTTCGGGAGCAGGCCGCTCGATCGTGCGTCCCGCAGGAGACGTTCGAGCCGTCGCGCTTCCAGGCTCGCCACGCCGCGCCCGAGCTGAGTAAGCCGGTAATAGCGCCGGCGCTCATCGTCTGAATCCGGATCCGGACGCTCATCCAACTCTTCGATGAGACCGCTTTCGAGCAAGCGCTTGATGGAACTGTAGAGCGTGCTGGGACTCAGACGATGCATTCCGCTGGTGCGTTCGGCAATGTCCTGCAGGATCGAGTATCCGTGCCGTTCCTTATCCGCGAGCGAAACCAGAATCTGGAAAGTGTCTCGAGGAAGGGGCAGAAAATCTTCTGGTCGAGGCGCTTCTTCCTGACGGGCAGGCATGCCGTATACTATAGCAGGTTCTGCTATAGCGAAGAATGGAGTAATTTCAGAAGTCGCGCCGCAGATGAACCCAGATTGATGTGGGACGATCCCCTGGGCGATCCCCAATGGATCGCGGCTGGCGCCTCGTCGGCCTCTTTTCTAGCGTCCGCCGCCGATCTCGAGAATCGTTCCCGTCACATAGGATGCCACCGGAGAAAGCAGCCAAGTGACACCGGCCGCCACTTCTTCGGGAGTTCCGGGCCGCCGCATCGGAATCGTCGGGCTCAGCCGCTGCGGCCTGTCCGGTGCGCCGTTGGCGGCATGGAGATCGGTGACCACCAGCCCCGGCGCGACCGCATTCACGCGAATCCCCTCATCGGCCACCTCGCGCGCTAGTCCAATGGTGAAGCTATTGATGGCGCCTTTCGATGCCGCGTAATGCACCCACTCGCCCGCCCCGCCCGTTCGGGCAGCCAGGGAAGAGATATTGACGATCGCGCCTCCGCTCCCGCCATTCTTGGTCGACATTCGTTTCACCGCTTCACGCGCGCACAGGATCGTTCCCGAAACATTGGCCGCGAGCACGCGAGTGAGCGTCGCAGCATCGACGTCTTCCACCCGCGCGAAGCCGCCCGTAATCCCTGCGTTGTTAACCAGGGCGCGTACCGGGCCAAGCTCGCGTTCCGCGGTTTCAAACAGACGCAGGATGTCAGCTTCCAGCGCAACATCGGCTTGTATCGCGACCGCTGGTGCACCCAACCCACGCAGGTGCTCGACCACGCGCTGGGCGGCTGGTTCGTCGTTAACGAAGTTGACGGCGACACTATAGCCGCTTGCGCCCAGTTGCTTCGCTATCGCCGCGCCAATCCCGCGGCTCGCCCCGGTGACGATGCAGAGAGACATGTCTCAGCATAGAGGAGCGTCGCCCGTCCCCCTTGTGGGGCGGACGCCCGCGTCCGCGCGCGACCCCCTGGTCGCGCGTCTTACTCAGGACAGGAAGACGACTCGTCGTCCGCGGACACTGTTTGAAACGGAGCCGCGTTGAAGATCACGATCAGATATCATCCAAAGCGGATGATATCCGTAGACGGAGGACCTATGACTTTTGCGACTTGGCAAGCAATCGGCGGAATCGGCTTATGCCTGATCTTTCTCGCCAAACCCGCCGTATCTCAGGCTCACGACCCAGGACCGCGGCCAGGCGTCAGCGCCGGCGCTCCCCTTCCCGGTCTCACCCCGGATCAAATGAATTTATTCAACGAAGGCTCCATGCGCTTTATGGAGGTTGAAAAAGTTACCGATGGACTCGGCCCGCGCATGAATTTCAGCAGTTGCGCCGGATGCCACATCAATCCCGCCATCGGCGGGTCCGGCGGAAACGTCAATCCACAGTTTCAATTTGCGACGGGGCCCGATCACGGAACCAATACCGTGCCGTCTTTCATCACGGTGAATGGACCCACCCGCGAAGCTCGCTTTAAGAAGACGCCGACTGGCACGCCGGATGGCGGCGTTCACGACCTTTTCACCATCGCTGGCCTGAGCGGTGTTCCCAGCTCTTGCACCATCACCCAGCCGGATTTCTCGAACAAGAGCAATATCATTTTCCGCATTCCGACCCCGGTCTTCGGCGCCGGGCTCATGGAGCAGATTCGCGACGTTGATATCCTGGCGAATCTCCAGAAAGAAGCTTCCGCCAAGAATCGTATGGGGATCAAGGGAAAACTGAACGTTGTTATCTCGGGCAATACTCACACCATGCAGAGCAGAATCAAGGGCGACACCAACAACAACGGCAACGACGGAACCATCGCCCGCTTCGGGTGGAAGGCGCAGAACAAATCCCTGTTGCTGTTCGCTGGCGAAGCCTACAACGTGGAGATGGGCATTTCCAATGAACTCTTTCAGACCGAGCGCGAGGAATCGTGCATTCTGGCGATGCCTGTGACTACTCCCAACGACGGCACGAATGCCCCTGACCCCAATAAGCCACTCGCGGTTCTCAGCGATATCGAGGCCTTCGCCGCTTTCATGCGTATGCTTGCTCCGCCTGCACCCTCCGACACCTTGCCAGGCGGTGCGCCGTCGATCGGCAAAGGAAAGGCGCTGTTCTCACAAATCGGCTGCCACTTGTGTCACACCCCCACGCTGATGACGGATCCCAATTCCCGCATCGCGGCGTTGGCGGGCAAACCCGCGAATCTTTATTCTGACTTGGCCCTTCACCAGATGGGGAAAAACTTGGATGATGGAATTTCGCAGGGCGAGGCGGTGGGAGACGAATTTCGCACCGCGCCCTTATGGGGTCTCGGTCAGCGCCTGTTCTTCCTGCACGATGGCCGTACCAGCGATCTTCTCGTCGCGATCAAAGAACACCAGGGCGCAAAGTCGGAAGCCAACGGCGTTGTCCGTGAATTCGAACGCTTGCACGATACCGGCAAACAGGACCTGCTGAATTTCCTCCGCTCTCTCTGACTGACTTCCATGAACTCACTGGGTTCCGGGCGAGGCGCTACATGATCGAGCAATCACCGGCCCCTCAGCAGGGTCGGAAAATGTGGGGCAGGTTATTAACCTGCCGCGGGTTATTAACCCGCGCGAGGGTCGATTGACCAGCCTTCGCAGGATGCCAGGCCGATTATTAGTCGTCCACGCAGCGTAGCTACCGAGTTGAGCGTCGCTACCCGTTGTACGCTAAGGTTGTATGGACAAGCGTCTAGTCAAGAATCACAAACGTAAAGTCGAACGGGCCAAAGCGAAAGTCAAAATCTCTGAGCCGGATGTCCGAACCCACGAGGAGATCGAGGCGGCGCGGGAAGCCAGCCGGGCCGATTCCGGCCACGCCGGCAACATGAAACTGGGCCACGCCTCCCGGCCAATGCGCTCCAACAACGCCACCAGTACCGGCAGCGCCGCAAAGACTGACGGTTAACGCGGGTGGGGGCGCGTGCTCCCCTCCGTCAGGCCCAGCACCCACTTAACCGCTTCGAAGTACATCTTCCGGATGTCCGGATCGTCCCAACTTTCCTTGGTGTGGCCCAGTGTCGAATAAAAGACTCGCCCCTGGCCGTACATCTTCGACCAGGCGACCGCGAAATCGTGATCGGCGCGATGAATGCGCGGGTTGTTTTCGTACTTCAGCTTCGTGTCGTCCAAACGCAGAAGGACATTCACCTTGTCGCGCGACCAGTTCTTTGCTTGATAAATCTCATCGCGCTTCTGAAAAGCGCGGGGGAAATGCCGCATCGCGGGGAAAGCGGGATCTTCCAAAACGATGGGCGCATCAAACGTCGTCCAGGGATGCTCGTCGAACCAGCCGCCCAGCATCTCCGCATACTCCGGCCATTGATAGTTGGCATCGAGCGCGGCGTGGACGCCGACAAAACCCTTGCCGTCATCGTGGATGAAAGACAACAGGTCCTGTTTCTGGGCGTCTGTTAGGTTCATCTCCCCGGTCGTGTGGACGAACACTAACGCGTCAAACTGATTGAGGTTCTTTCCATTCACGCCGGCGTCCTTCTTGGTGATCCAGCGATAGTCGGTGCGCAGATACGCTTCCCACATCCCGGTATCGCGCCCCATTTTCCACAAATTGGCCATGGCGTCCGGAATCGAATCGTGCTGCCAGCCATTGGCGGCGCCGAGGATCAGGATTCGTTTCCTGGTCTGCGCCTGGACGCTCGCGGCCATACACAGAGTCAATACAAGCAGAAATTTTGCAACTGTTCGCATCGGCATTGAGTATACGCCCGCGGAGTGGCGCCTGGGTCGGCGCGTCTCCGCAGCGCGCAGGAGGAAGAATGAAAACCGGCGATCCCGCAGCGCGGAAGGGGACACAGCGGCCCCGCAGCGCGGAAGGGGACACAGCGATCCCGCGGCGCGGAAGGGGACACAGCGGGCTCGAGTCCGAACTCCCTCAATCGAGTTTTATCGTAGCTGTGTCCCCTGGGCGCCTGGCATGATGGCTCGTTTTCGAGGGATCCCGATCAGACGCTCACTGGAGTGGAACGCGCTCTGACCTAACACGCGCGCACGCCGGGCTCGCCGCGAAATTGCTGAGACCTTTTTCAGTCACGCCGCTCAAAAATATCGCTAATCCAAACAACCTTCAACCACTTCTGACCAATCTCTCCTTCCACCCCTGCCTGATTTCTTGACCTCGCCTGCTATTGTCAAACCGAAAGGTGAAACATTATGCAAACCGGTCCACGCACCGCCCAAGGCAAAGCCGCCTCCTCCATGAACGCCATGTCGCACGGCCTCACCTCCCACAAAGTTGTCCTTCCCGGCGAAAGCTCCGCTGCCTATGAGCATCTCGTCGATTGCCTCATGGAGGAGCACCAGCCAGGCACGCCGACCGAGGGTCTGCTGGTGGAAGAGATGGCCCAAGCCCACTGGCGCCTCAATCGTGTCCGCTACCGCCAGGATCTAGCCTTCCAGTCGGAAACTCTCGATGCCAAGCTCCTGGCCCTGCTTCACCGCTACGCCACCGGCTACGAACGCTCCTTCTTCAAGGCATTGGAAACGCTGAAGAAACTCCAACGAGAGCGGCTCGCGGCAAAGAAGCAAACTTTCGTTTCGAAAAAACCCGAAGCGGCCGATCTCCTCGCGCTGCTCGAAGAACTGACCGCCCCGCCCAAGCCAGTCCAACATCAACCCGAAGTGATCGCTCTCGATCCCCAGACGCAAAATGAGGCGGCCGCTTGACCGCTTACTTGGCCACGTAAAACAAGTAAGCAGCCGAGTAGGGGACGCGTTCCTGGTCGCCCGCATGCTGCGCGTCACAGGGCCTATCGGAAGGAGGAAGCCCGCCGGAAGTATCGATGCGGTGAACAAACGTAACGTGTCCGAATTGTTTAGCCGGCTCCTTGGCCGGCAACTCCAGCCAGTGCACCGCGTCTTTGTTCTGCGGAAGAAAATGCTTGGCCAGCGAGCCATCGCTTCGCACCATACTGCCATCCGTCGCTTCCCAAGTCGGCCCCTTGTAGTGATGCACGGTCAGCTTCCTGTCCGCCGTCGCCAGAATCGCATCGGGATCTGGCCCGGCCCACGCAAAACCTTGACTGGTCTGCCGGCAGGTGTAGATCTGAACGCTGTGCGGCAGCGTTTGAAACCGGAACCGGACTTTTTGCCCTTCCGGATCTTTCAAATCGGCGCTCGGCAAGGGATTCGCCGCCGTCTGCCCAACCAGGGGCAACGGCCACAAGAACAACAGAAGGATATGCCGCCAAATCATGCGTCTCGAATGAGTGTAGCAAGGCTTCCCGAGTCGGGCACGGAATCGGCGAACTTCCCGGACAAGCTATAGCATGTCCCACGCATTCTTGGAAGTGCTTGTTGGATAAGGTGGGACGGGCTTTAGCCTGTCCTGTTCGACGCGTTGAAGGACTTTAGACACAGGCTGCTAGCCGCGCCCGTGATGAACAGGCGAGGTATTATCAGCCAAACCAGTTGAAATTAGAACTTAATTCGACGACACCGGCTGCGCATTCTCCGACAGCAATTGCTCCACCGTGTTCGTAAAGCGCTGGCGCATCTCGCTGTGAAACTCGCCGCTGGCTTTGGCGGCAAAACCGGCGTGCACGGCGCGCACGCGGCCATCGCGGCCCACGAAGAACGTCGTCGGCCACGAATTCAGATTTTCCGCCTGTGGGAGCTTCTGTTGGAGTTCATCCGGGATGCCTGCAATGAGGTAGGTATACTCCAGGCCATATTTCTTCACAAAGGCCGGCAGGCGCGTTGGATCCTTGAACTGCTCGGCTTCTTCAAAATCGAGCGCCACAATCTCCAGCCCGAGCGAGCGGTACTTCTTATACAACTCTTCGAGGAACGGCGCTTCATCGTGGCAGTTGGGGCACCAACTGCCCGTGATATTCACCAGCACTACTTTGCCGCGGAAACGGGCGTCGGTGTTGGAAACCATGTTGCCACTGAGGTCGGGGAACGAAAAGCGGAGCGGCTCGGACGGGTCCTTCATGCGGGTATGCTTTTCCGGATCGGTCGGTTCGGGAATGCCTTCTGCCCGCGCCTCCGACGGCCGCAGCGCGATGAGCTGTTTTTCCGCCGAATGGATTCCGGAATAAGTCAGGCCTAGTTTATTGGCCGATTCGGGAACCAGTTCCAAATGGAATCCTCGGCCACCGTCGAACGTGTTCAAAACAAATTTGCCGTCCGTGTAGCGGCCGGTGAGCAGGCCGGTATCGCCATCCACTCGCAGAATCGCGGCAGAGGCTTTCGCGCCTTCTTGCCGGACCATCAATCGCCAGGCGTGCTCTCCCTTGGCGCTCTCGATCGGGATGTCCCACAGCCCGCTGATGTCGGGTACCTGGACCGTGCTGATTGGCAACTCTCGATGCGGCCGCGCTTCAAAATCGTGCATCTTCGCCCGCGTCCCGCCGTATTGGCCGGTCAGCACGCCGTCAACAAGTTTCGCGTCCAGATGCGTAGCGTAATGATCGAAGCTCAGATGCAGTTCGCCATTTGAGAAACTCCCGCCCGTCGACGTTACGCGCTCCTCGCCGTTGAACAAAGCGCCTTCCACACGGCCGCCTTGAGATTTCAACTCGATTGGGAAGGGAATGGTGACCTTATCCCAGGTGATGGTAGCGTCCCATAGCCCATTCAGGCGCTCAGCGCGCTCAGCGGGCTTCGCGGGAAGGGCCGCCGTGATGCAAAGCAGAGCGATCGAGAAGTAATGTTTGATCTCCATGGCGATCTCCTCTTTCTCCATGGAGATTACCATTATCGCGTTCGCACGTCAACGGTAAGCGCGCAGGGGCTATCATGGCTCTGGCGGAAGCTATGGAAAACAGAATCTACGAAGAAATCAAGATACAAAGCCACGACCTGGTTGAAAAGGTCAAAGAACTCATCCACGAAGGCAATGTGCGGCGCGTCATCATCAAGGACGACAAGGGCAACACATTTATGGAGGTGCCGCTGGCTATTGCGGCGATCGGAGCGATTGGGGCGCCGGTGCTGGCGGCCATCGGAGCGGTGGCGGCCTTGGTTGCCAACTTCACCGTGGTGATCGAACGCGAAAAAGCGCCTCCCGCAGCTTGAACCATTTGGGCGTCTGAGCCAGCCAAGGTCGCACGCCGGTCCAACACAGCGGGCTTCACACACAGCGGCATCACACACCGGCCGGCCCAACCGATGAGGGTTGGTAGCAACTGAGCCTACCGCGGCCAGTGCCGTGCCTGGGAGATGCCGGAATGGCGGAACTGATTAGCAAAAAGTTCGGAAAACTGGAATACCAGGAAGACAGCGTTTTCCTGTTTCCGCAGGGGTTGCCTGCGTTCGAGGACGAAAAAGAATTTGTACCCATTGAAAATCCGGACACTGCGGGGCTGGTGTATTTGCAGAGCACCAAGACTCCGGAGCTGTGTTTTCTTGCCCTTCCCGCCGGAGCGGTCGATCGGGAGTATCAGCTGGAAGTGGGGCGCGACGATCTAGCCGCGCTCGGCTTGGACACCCATCGGCAACCCCTTCCGGGCGCAGAAGTCTTGGTCTTAGTTCTGCTATGTATCAGCGCCGATGTTCCGGTCACCGCCAATCTTTTGGCGCCAGTGGTGGTGAATTTGGCCAACCGCAAAGCCGTGCAGGCGGTGCGTTCCGACAGCCGCTACTCGCCCCGTCATGAGCTGCGTCAGGAGGACGCATGTTAGTGTTGCGGCGGCGGGCGGGCGAGAGCATTTTCCTCGGCGACGACATCGAGATCGCGGTGCTGGAAGTTAACTCGCAAGGAGCGAAATTGGGAATCCGGGCGCCGCGCGAGCTGGTGATTCTGCGTAAGGAGCTCAAGGTTGCGGCCGAACAGAACCGCGCGGCAGCGGTTTCGCCTGGCCTAACGGAGGTCACCGAGATCTTCCGCAAGATACAGAAGGGTTCCTGAGAGCGCCGGCTACCCAAAAATTAGAATTTTCAAGAAAAAACTCATGATTGCTCTCTCCGCGGCGATAAGAGCTGCAGAACCTAAAAGGACGCAAGGCGTTCCGGACCGTAAAGAATTGCGGGCCGGGTTCAATTCAAGGAGAGAAAAATCATGGGCTCGTTTAGTATTAACACCAACATCGCTTCTCTGCAGGCGCAAAACTACCTGCGGATCAACCAAGGCTTCCAAAACCAGACCATCAACGAAGTGACCTCCGGTCTGCGTATTGTCAACAGCGGCGATGACGCCGCCGGATTGGCCATCGCCAACGGCTATCGCTCCCAGGAGGCCGTCCTGACACAGGGCATCTCCAATGCCAACGACGGCTTGAGCCAGTTGCAGATCGCCGATGGCGGATTGAACAACATCAGCCAGTTGCTGGACCGGGCCAGCACCTTGGCCACGCAATCTGCTTCCGGCACCTTCACCGGCAACCGCTCGATTCTCAACAACGAATTCCAGAGCGTGTTGGGCGAAATCAATCGTGAAGCGCAGTCCATCGGGTTGAACCAGGGTGGAACCTTCGCCAAGGCTCTTTCGGTCTTCGTCGGTGGGGGAGCAGGCAGCACCACCTCCGCGCAGACCGCCAATGGATCGGTCTCACTCGACCTCAGCCAATCCACCGTCGATACCCAAAGCCTGGGCCTGAACGGCTTTGTGGCCGGCTACCAAGTCGCTTCGGGAGCGCAGGACTCGGGCCTGTACGATTTGGGCGCTGCAAGCGCGACCAGCGTTGCGGCTATCATTCAAAACACCGGCGCGACTTCCACATCGTTCCAAATCTCGGGCCCCGGCTTCTCCGGCGCCAACGCTCAAACACTGAACGTGAACCTCTCCAATGTGGGCGATACCACCACTTTGGCCAGCGCGATCAACGCTGCGCTTCAGTCCGATGCGAGCACTGGAACCGCCGCTGCGCAAGCGCTCAAGAACGCCAATATCGTAGCTCAAGTCCATACCGGTTCGGATGGACATCAACAGCTGCAGTTCGTTTCGTCGAACTCGGCCTTCCAGGTGACGGCTCTCGATACTACTGCTAACGGTCTCTTGGGGAACCTCGGCACGAACACCGGCGGCGCGTTTACCGGTAGCACCTCGACACCCGAGGCTGCCACCCTAGCGGCCGCCTCCTTCGCGGCAGCCGGCACGCAGCAATACTCAGCCGCCTTTACCACCTTGACCACCGACGCTGCGACGCCCGATGCTCAGACCTTAACTTTCACGGCACTCAACGCCAACGGCGTTCCTCAAACCGCGAAAGTAACCCTCGCCGCCAGCACCACCGTCAGCCTGACGGGCGCCGGCGCCGTTGCCGCCATCAACACGGCTCTCCAGGCCACCGACAACCCCGCGTTGCAGGACATCGTCGCTTCCACCGATCCGACTGGCGGAACCATCACCTTCTCCAGCGCCAGTTCCTCCAAATTCACGCTTTCCATTGGACTGGAAGCAGGCGTGGACGCTGGCACCGGCCTCGCTAACCCCAACACCGTTCAAACATCGTCTGTCGTTGGAACCGGAACCAGCGTTAGCGTCAATACTCAGTCTGCGGCCCAAGCTGCCGTAACCGCTCTAGCCAATGCGGTCACCGTCCTCGGTTCCGCACAAGGTGTCGTCGGACGTGGTGAGAATCAATTCCACTATGCCATTAACCTGGCCAGTTCTCAAAACACCAACTTGGCAACCGCCGAATCCGGCATTCGCGATGCCAACTTGGCCCAAGAAGCCGCCAACCTTACCAAGGCCCAGATTCTGTTGCAGGCTGGTGTGGCTGCTCTCGCTCAGGCCAACTCCGCCCCGCAGAATATACTTTCCCTCTTGAAGGCCTAAATTCCCGTCAACTACGACCGCACTAACTCGGGCCGGGCACTCGCCCGGCCCTTTTTTTCATCCCGAAATTTCTTGATTCCAGCAGCCTCGCGGTAAACGGTACCATAATAGAAAGTGATTCGACTCTTCAAGCCAGCGCTGCTCTTCAAGCCGGCCCTGCTCCTTCCGCTGCTGATAACGCCGCTGCTCATAACACCGCTGCTCATAAGACTAAGTTCCGCAAAGGCGAGCGAAGTATTATCGCTGCAGATCGATGGCGTCATCCATCCCATCACCGTCGAAATCGTCCGCGACGCTATCGATCAAGCCCAGGCGCGGCACGTTCAGGCCCTGGTCCTCGAGTTAAGCACCCCCGGCGGTCTGTTGGACGCCACCAGGGAGTCCATTTCCGAAATCCTCAAAGCCACGATCCCCGTGATTACGTTCGTAACGCCGAGCGGAGCGCGAGCCGCATCCGCCGGGTTCTTCTTTCTAGAAGCCGGCGACTTGGCCGCGATGTCTCCGGGAACCAATACCGGCGCCTCTTCCCCCGTTCTGCTGGGCCAGCAAATGGAACCGGTGATGCGGCAAAAAGTGGAGAACGACACCGCGGCTTTGCTCCGCAGCCTGACCTCGCGCCGCGGCCGCAATTCCGATCTGGCCGAGAAAACCGTGCGCGAAGCCAAGGCTTTTACGGAAAAAGAAGCGTTGGACGGTCATCTCATTGAACTGATCGCTTCCGACCTCCCCGATTTATTGAAGAAGATCGATGGCCGGGAAATCACTTTGTGGAGTGGGCAAAAGGTCACGCTGAAGACCGCCGGCGCCACGGTCATCGAAGCGAAACTAAGCTGGCGCGAGCGAATTGTCGCGGCCATCGCCGATCCCAACGTCGGCTTCATTTTGCTGGTGCTTGGCGCTCTGGGCCTCTACGTGGAATTCTCCTCGCCCGGTCTGATCTTTGCGGGAGTCGGGGGAGCGATTCTGCTGCTGCTCGGGCTGTCGGCGCTGTCCGTGTTGCCCATCAACTGGGTTGGCGTCTTGTTGCTCCTGCTTTCGATCGTGCTGTTTGTGCTGGAAGCTAAACTTACTTCGCACGGAGTTCTCGGCGTGGGCGGAACAGTGGCTATGGTGCTGGGCGCCCTGCTACTGGTGAATGGTCCGCCGGAAATCCGCATCCACTTATCAACCGCGTTGGCCGTGGCGTTGCCCTTTGCTTTGATCACGCTGTTCCTGGTATCGCTGGTGGTGCAAGCGCGCCGGAACAAGGTGATGACGGGCGATAGCGGGATGATCGATGAAATCGGCGAAGCGCGGACGGCCCTGGCTCCCGAAGGCAAAGTCCTGGTGCATGGAGAATACTGGAAGGCCGTGAGTTCGGCTCCGGTCGAGGCCGGCGCGCGCGTTCGCGTCAGGGCTGTAAAGGGCTTGACGCTGGAAGTGGAGCCCTGGCAATAGCGGCCGTCACCAGTAGCAAGCTGCCGGTCAGCAGCAGCGCCGCCAGCCAATACGGAAAGCCAGGCAGATTCCATTGCGGGCCGATCGCGGCCGCGAACGCCTCGGTAAAAACGATCGGGCCGATCATACCCGCTACGCCGAACAGGCTGCCCAGCGCGCCTTGCAGTTTTCCCTGATCGCTCGTACCAACACAGCGCGTCATAAGAGATTGCATGGGAGGAGTGGTCAAGCCCCACATCGAGATGAGCGGACAGCCCGCCAGAAACCAGGCAGTGTTGGGAGCGGCGGCATAGACCGCAAAACCGGCGATCCCAAACAACAGCCCCGCAAACAGCGTCCGCTTTTCGCCGAATGTCTTGACAGTAGCCGTGATCAGGACCGCCGAGACGATGGTGGAACAGACTCCGACAGCCGCCAGCGCCATTCCCGTCATGCCCTCGCCCCAGTGATACCGGTAGTCGGTGTAAAGAACAAACATGCTGGGTAACGACTCGTGCGCGATGTAGTACAGAAATATCGCCGAGGCCAAACCAAGCAGCACCGGATGGGACCGCAACAGTTCCAGCGAGCCAAGGGGATTAGCTTTGCGGAAATGGAAGCCGGAGCGCCTCTCGGGCGGCAGCGACTCCGGCAGAATAAAAAAGCCGTAGAGTGCGTTGGCCAGGCTCAGCGCCGCGGCGGCGTAAAAGGGGTAGCGCAAGCCCATGCCCCCAAGTAGCCCTCCAACCGCGGGACCGATAATAAATCCGAGGCCGAATGAAGCGCTCAGCATGCCAAGTTTGGCCGCCCGCTGGTCGGCGGGAACGACGTCGGCAACATACGCGCTGGCAGTGGGAAAGCTGGCGCAGGTGATGCCCGAGATGATGCGGCCCACGAAGAGCCAACTCAATGACGGCGCCAGCGCCATGAGCAGGTAGTCGCAGCCCAAGCCAAAGTTAGACAGCAGAATCACCGGACGCCGTCCAAAGTGGTCGGAAGCGGAGCCAATCACCGGCGCGAAGAAAAATTGCATGGCTGCAAAAATGAATCCGAAAACGCCAGTCTGCATGGCGGCCTTGGCCATATCGCCGCCCTCGAATTGAACGATCAGTCTCGGCAAAACAGGCACGATGATGCCCAACGCCAGCATGTCCAACATAACTGTGACAAAGATAAACGCGAAAGCGGCTCGTCGCATACTTGGGCTTCAGTGTAGCGAATACATCGCAGGCGGGTATTGTAAGAAAAGGCAACGTAAGTGAGTGGGGTCGTGGCACAGGCTTTAGCCTGCGCTCTCAGACAACTATATTCAGAACTATCAGTGCTCGATGAACCAGGCGAGGACCCGCCGCCGGAATTCCAGCGGCGCCGTGGCGGCAGCGCCGGTATGGCCCGCTCCGGGCACCAGCCACAGTTCAGCCCCTCTATTGGCGCAGGCGAGCGCCTGAGAATGCCGGGGTGGCGTTTTGTCATCCTTCAGGCCGTGAATCAAGAGAATCGGCGTGCGCGTTTGAGCCATGGCCCGAAGAGGCGACGTTTGATAAAAATCGAGTCCATAACTTAGGCGGGCGTAAAGCATGCCGCCGCGCACAATCGCCTTGCTTAAGAAGGCTGGCGCAGTCAGCCGGTATTCGGCGATGTCCGCCAAATCGGAATACGGAGACTCGGCGACGGCGGCCTCAAACACCGGCTCAATAGCCGTGGCTTCAATCAGGACGGATGCACCGAGAGACTCTCCCAACCCATAAATAGCCGTGCAACCGGATTGCATAAGCCAGTGAGCCCAATCCACCACGTCGTAGCGCTCCAGGAGACCGTAAGTGACAAACTCCCCGCCGCTTTCCCCATGGCCGCGGCTGTCCGGCGCTAGAACCGCGTAGCCTCGCTCGAGAAACATCGGCGCAAAGCCCACACTTCCGGAGCGCGAATCCGAAATACCATGGAGAACGGCAACGCAGCGTCCGGAATATTCTTTAGGGCGGATGAACCAGGCACGAAGCTGCGCCCCATCTCTGGCTGAAAAAGACACCGCTTCCCAATCGGCGGGAGCAAAACGTCGTTTGTAGCCCTCCATCGATCCGGGAGGCAAGCGCCGGACGTGCAGCGTAGCCGCGCAAAAAAGCGCTGCAGCGATTACCGGCAAAATGGCCGCGGTCAAGAGCGAAATCAAGACAATCAGGCGCCGCACGGTTAATAAATGCACGATAAGTAAATGCTACGGCGCCCGCCGCCCGTTTGTTCCCCGTCAGGCTGTCGCCCAGGGATCGTAGGTACCCACGTTCCAGAGATGCCCTTCGGGATCCCGGCAGGTGAAGGCCCGCCCTCCGTAGCCCTGATCCGAGATGTCGAGGACCATCTGCGCGCCCGCCGCCTTCGCCATGGCATAAACAGCGTCAGCGTCGGCGGCGATCAGGCAGGCGCTCTGCGAATTGGCCATTCCGATCTCGTCGGGTTGTTTGATGTGCTTGCCATATTCCGACTGGGCTCCTGGCTGTACCACGGAACCGAGCATGATCATGCCGTTGCCAAACGTTAACTGGGCATGCGCGATGCTTCCGTCGGGGTTGGCGTAGACGGCGTGCTTTTCGAATCCCAGCGCCCGGCAAAGCCATTCAATCGCTGCGGGAGCGTCGCGGTAGCGCAGAGCCGGGATGATCGTCGATTTGCAGTTTTTTGCGAGTGGAGACATGCCCCAATTATGGGCAAGGCCGGATGAGCCGTATTGTAAAAAAGAGAACTCCTCAATGCGCCGTGTACTGCGCCTGTGGAGGTTTCAACTGCACTTCGACGGTTTTCTGTTCCTCGCTGATGTCGATGTTTTCGCCATAAGTCTGGAATCCCTTAGCGATCACTTGAATCAAAATCTTACCCTGCGGGATGCGCGGCAACGTCACCGAGCCTTCCTGACTGGTGCGCAATTCCCATTCGGTCTTGGTTCCCCGGCCGAGTTTCAAAAGGGAGTGACCGCTCACAAACTTGATAATCACGCTAGCGCTGGGCACTGGCTTGTCTTTCGGGTCAGTCACGTGAACGGTGATCTTGGTCATCGGCGTTTCCGCCACGGCGAGCGTCGCCGTCATTCCAAGCAGGACATAGCCTAGAACGGTCAAGCCAAGCAGCTTCAGGATACTGCGCATATGATCTCAGTCTAGCAGCCTGTGTCGAAAGTCCCGGACAAGCCATAGCATGTCCCACGCATTCATGGAAGTGTTTGTTGGATAAGGTGGAACGGGCTTTAGCCAGGCTTTGCCTATCCTATTCGACGCGTTGAAGGACTTTAGACACAGGCTGCTAGCGGAATCATTCCGAGCAGTCCGGCCAGCATTGAAAAACGCTCTCGTACAGTTCGTTCTTGCGCGGCGATCTTGCGAGTTAGGAAGCCACGCAGTTAGCGGGCAAAACGCCGCACTGGCCGCTAGTGTACCCGGGCGCGAGTTTTCTCGTTATGCACGAGTTCATCGAAAATCGCCAGCACTTGTTTCCGGTAAGTTACAACTCTCTTCAAGGAATCCTGGAAACCGTTCGGATATCGGTTGGTCCGGAACCACTTCTCCATGATCAGCCGCGGGACGTCGATATCGCGCCGGAGCGTATCGGCGGAATGACCGCGCAGGAATAGGCCGTAGAACATCGCGGCCTCCCGCTGGGGCGCTAATGGGTCCAGGTCATCCCGTAAAGTCATCGGCATCGCTCCGCGATGAAAAAGCCAGTATAAACACTTGGAACAGTCAAATCAAGAGCCAAATGTAGGGCTGGCAGCCGGTGGTGGAAGCCGCTAGCGTCCAAGATCGCCCAAACTGTTTTTCAGTCTAACAGACGTCTTTCCAGTTGCCGAAATTTCGCTGTCGCTTGTTGTCTCTTCAGTCGATTTCTGGCCAGCACGCTGGCCGAACAGACCGCCGATAAGACGATAACTAGTTCAAACAATTGAGTTAGGTTCATAACTGCCGGACAGGCGCACCTGACCCGCCAAGGTGACGCTCATGGTTTCAACAACTTAGAGATGCTAGGCCGACAATTTCTTGCCGAATACGAGCAAGCGACGGAACGACGCCGGGATACTAAAGCCTGAGCCACGAGACGCTGCTGACTGCTTGAATCAAGTAGCACCTCCGTCTAGCCCCGAACGTTAGTGAGGGGACCGGGCGCCCATCCCCTCACTAACGTTCGGGGCTAGACACTGCATTACAGCTTCACGGTGACGGTCTTGACTTCTGTGTATTGCTGCAGCCCATACTCGCCCAACTCCCGTCCTATGCCGGATTGTTTGAAACCGCCAAAGGGCGCGGCAGTGTCGAGAACGTCGTAGCAATTCACCCAAACCGTACCGGCCCGAACGTTATTCGCGATAGCGTGCGCCTTCCCGATATCCCGGGTCCACACCGCCGCCGCCAAGCCGTACATGGTCTTATTGGCTCGCTCCACCACTTCATCCATGTCTTTGAACTTGATGATGCTCTGTACCGGACCGAAGATCTCTTCCTGCGCGATCTGCATATTGTCTTGCACGTCCGCGAACACGGTAGGTTCAATGAAGTATCCGCGATCTCCAAAGCGGTTGCCGCCGGCCACCAATTTCGCGCCTTGCTTCTTGCCGCTCTCGATGAATCCCATCACCTTCTTGAATTGATCTTCATCTACCTGAGGACCCTGTTCGGTCGCGGCATCGAACGGATCGCCAACTTTGCGCTTTTTGGCGCGGGCCGCGCTGCGTTGAACGAATTCGTCGTAAGCTTTCTCTTCCACAAACAGGCGGGATCCGGCGCAGCAGCACTGGCCCTGATTGAAGAACAGGGCGAAGTGCGAGCCTTCCACGGCTTCGTCCATATTGGCATCGGCGAAGACGATATTCGGGCTCTTTCCGCCCAGTTCCAGCGTCACCCGCTTCAAGTTGGATTTGGCGGCCGCCTCCATAATCAAATGACCTACTTCCGTCGATCCGGTGAACGCCACTTTATCGACGTCCATGTGGCGAGCCAGAGCAGCGCCCGCGGTGGGACCATAACCAGGCAGCAGGTTGACCACCCCTTCCGGAAAACCGGCTTCGAGAATCAGTTCGCCCACGCGGAGCGCGGTGAGCGGCGTTTGCTCGGCTGGCTTCATCACCACGGTGTTGCCGGTTGCCAACGCCGGTCCCAACTTCCAGGCCTGCATCAGCAGAGGAAAATTCCAAGGGATAATCTGGCCGACTACGCCAACAGGCTCGTGTTTGGTGTAACAGAAATAGTCGCCAGTGATCGGAATAGTCTTGCCCTGAATCTTATCGGCCCAGCCGGCGTAGTACCGATAACAGGCGACAGTCAGCGCCAGATCGGCCGCTTTGGCGACCGAGTACGGTTTGCCGTTGTCCAGGGCCTCGAGCCGGGCTAGCTCGTCGGCGTGCTTCTCAATCAGGTCCGCTAGCCGATTCATGAGACGGCTGCGTTCGGAACCGAACATTTTGCGCCACGGTCCTTTGTCGAAGGCTGCGCGAGCCGCCTTGACAGCTTTATCCACGTCGGCGGCGTCGGCTTCCGCCACCTGGCAGATCTCTTCTCCGGTGGAGGGGTTGACGGTGGGGAACGTCTTGCCGGATTCGCTGTTCACCCATCGGTTGTTGATCAGCAGTTTGGTCGCGGACACAGCGGCCCGTATCTCGGTCGGGGAGGACACTACAGTTGCCATGAGTTTGTTCCTTTCGGTGTGCGCGAGCGGGCGTGCCGCTAGTGCAGCTAGGATCGACAATACCACCAAATTGGGGACTGCACCAATTTTCAATGGTTCGGGCCAGCGCGGCCGGGTGGCCCAGGCGATACTCGGCCAGCGTGCAGCGGCCGGAAGACTCCAAACAAGCCGCCTTTCAACGCGTCGTGCGCGACCGCCCCGGCCGCAGTTAAGGACCGTCATGAATCGCC
>DATFZA010000265.1:0-5918 GCA_035314765.1 Bryobacteraceae bacterium | reverse complement strand
TTCTCTTTGGTTGGCCTGATAGTACACCAGGTTGATTTGGCCGATCTTTACCGTTCCTCCCGCTACAGGAGTGCTTTGGCCCGACGAATGGGAGATTTCCATACCAACATTAGTTGCCAACTGCCCGCGGAACTCTCACACAGAATTAGGCGTGTCCACAAACAGCGCGTGATAGATCAAGTGAACCGACGAATCGACCCAGCGATCCAAGTCCGCTTTGGGCAGGCGCACGGCCTCGCCGAGCAGGCTCCAGAAAAAAGTGTCCATGGCTCGCGCCAGGCCATCCACGTCGACACCCGGCCGGGCCCCAGGCAACTGCTGCAGGAACTGAAACACTCGCATGACGCGACCCGTAGTCCAGGTCTGAATCTCAGTCTGCTTTTGCGCCAGGCTGGGGTCGGCCAGCGCCGCTTCCCGCCAGGCGCGGTATGCGCCCAGATAATGCAGGTCGTGCGAGAAGGCGCGCGACAGCAACTCATGCAAGCCATTCCGTGGGTTGGCTGTAAAGTTAGGGCTGAGATCTAGTTGGTTGAGCCTCTCCAGCAATTCGTCCATCAAGGCCAGCAGAAGTTGCCGCTTGGAACGGAAATGCTGATAGAAACCGCCGGTGGCCAGGCTCGCTCGCCGGGCGATCTCGTCGATCGAAGCGCCCTCATAGCCTTTTTCTCCGAACACTGCGAGGGCTGCCTCTTTCAGCCGGGTCCGCTTATCGAGACTGCGTTTTTGGCGCGGCGCCGCGGGAAGATCCTCACTGGCGAGCAGGTTGGGGCGTCCACTTGGGGCCGCCGTCATGGGCGGACAATCACGCCCAAAAAAGCCCCCGCGCAGGACCAAAGCACCCATCCTCCGAAAACGCCCGCTACCTCGGGGGACATGTTCGGGAAGACAAAACGAAAAAACGAACTGGTGAACGGGTCCAGCAGCAGCGATGGCAGCGCGACCGACACCGCTCCAGCGATCCACTGCTCCCGAGGTAGTTGAAAGCGGCGGCAGAGCCGGCGCACCACCCACGCCATCAAAGGGAAACTGATGGCGAAGAGGACCAGCATCCCGGTCCAATCACCCGGATGGAGGATGCGTTGCCCGGCGAATCGTAGTGCGATTGAGCCGGCAGCCCAGATGGCCAGACCAGAGAGAAGGAGCGGCTTGTACATAATATGAACCTGAGTTCATATTCTACTTCAGATGCCGCTCCAATACAAGTTGAAACTGCGCCAGCCAGGCTGGATGCGCCGGCCAGGCAGGCGCGGTTACCAGGTTTTCGTCGGTCACCGCCTCGGTCACCGGTATGTCGGCATAGGTCCCACCAGCGGCTGTAACCTCCGGAGCGCACGCCGGATACGCGCTAACTCGTTTACCCGAAAGGACTCCGGCGGCGGCCAGCAACTGCGCCGCATGACAAATGGCGGCGATCGGCTTATTTCGTTTCGCAAAATGCCGGACCATGTCCAGCACCTTGGGATTCAGTCGGAGGTACTCGGGAGCGCGTCCGCCGGGTAGCACCAAGCCGTCGTAGCTTTCAACTTGGATGTCGGCGAAGGTGGCGTTCAGCACAAAGTTATGGCCAGGCTTTTCGGAGTAAGTCTGGTCGCCTTCAAAGTCATGCACGGCGGTGCGGACGAATTGGCCCGCCTGCTTGTCCGGACACACGGCGTGGACCATGTGCCCAACCATTTGCAGTGCCTGAAACGGCACCATCGCTTCGTAATCCTCGACGAAGTCTCCCACGATCATGAGAAGTTTGGCGGATGGCATTACTCCATTCTCCCATCGGGTCGGCTGTTCCTGAGGCGCAAGCTCCCCCATTTTGCGAAGTCACCAGAGAGATCCCGACCCGCCCAAAAGCCCGAACACCACCAGGCTGTCTTCGGTACCCACAAACACCCGGCCATCGGCAATGGTCGGTGTTGAAAACTTAACATACGAACCGAGGCTGCCGCTAACGAACAAGGGATGCAGCAGGTCTTCGGCGGCATACGCGCGGAGGTGAGCCTCGGGATCGACAATCCACACAATGCCGTTCGCGATTCCGTTCGCGGAGATACTGGGCACGGCTCCGGGATAGCCGAACGCAATGTTCGTTTGAGTAAATGGAGCCGGCAGGAGCCCGCCGTTGCGCAGACGGAAGGCTTTCAACGAGTCGTTCATGGGACAGAAATAAACCGCCCCATTGAAGTACGCCGGAACGCCGAACAGCGGGCCGATCATGTCCGTTGCGGTCTGCACCGCCGCTAGATCGGCGCCGGTTTGGACCCCGCCCAATCGATCGCGGTCGAGCAGATAGAGACGACCCTCCTTGCCCGCGCTCACCAACAGATGCCGGTGCTCCCGGCTTCCCGCTGAATCCGGAAGCAACAAGGCCCCGCTCGATCCGATGTCCACGTCGAAGTTATCGAGGTAGCTGACGTTGTAGGGTGAAAAAAAATCAATCAAGGCGAGGCCCTTGGCCAAAGAGAGTTTGAGGAAGCTATCGCTATAATCCGATCCGCCATGGGCAGCGGTAAACGCTCCATTGCCCGAAAGAACGTACAGGTTGCCGTCCGCATCGATGGCCGGAGCGGCGCCGCTCGCCCAAAAGGCTCCTCCAATGCCTCCAGGCGTGCTGTTGAATACGCTCACCTGGCTCAGCGTCTCCGTGTCGTAGCCCAGAATCCAACCGTGAAAATCGCCAGTATCGCAGTGCGAAGACCAGGACGTGTACACCACGCCATTCCAAAGCGCGAGCCCAGCGCGCTCCTTGTACAACTTCGGATTGAACACGAGCGGATTCCCGCTACTGTCGATACCGGGATAGGTTGCCTCTATGTCGACGGGGCTTCCCGGCCGCTCCCGGCCGTTTGCAATATCCAGCGCATGCAGCCTGTGGACAAAATTCTGTCCGTTCTCCAACGTCATGGCCGCTACAAATATGGTGCGAGTGACGGGATCGATGACCGGCGTCGCGGTGATGCCCAACTCAGGAGTAATGGAGCCGCAGTTGGTCAGGGCGGCCGGAACACTAGCGATCTGTTTGGCCGGATCGAGAAAGCTCGTTTTCCACAACTCGTCACCGGTGGAAGCATCGATCGCAAAAACACTATCGTGTTCAGTAGCGACAAATACGGCGTCGCGCACACCTTTATGTTGAATGGTGAGGTGCGGCACGTAGAGAGGTTGTGCGTACACGGATCCATCGACTGGAGTGTGGAATAGTACGCCAAACCGTGCGCTCGCAACGGTGGCTGGTGTCAGTTTCGTTTCCGTGAGGTTTTGACCGGTGCGGAACAAATCGTTGTGTTGAGTGAGTACGCTGGTTTGGGCCGGGCAGAGAAACGAAGCCGCCAGCCCCAGCAGCAAAGGAGTTATTTCTGCATGTGCGATTATTCTCTTCATGCATTTACTAATCGGCTCGCCGAGGACGGCGAAGAACTGATAGTGCATCGCTTTTTCGGCGGATCGATGGGCTTGGCGTCGCCGCAAGAAGTAGGACCGCTGACGGATAGCTTCGTCTCAAAGAACCCGTCTGCTGCGATTGGCGCATCCAAAGCGCGGGGAGTTTGGCCGCGAAGCGACGTCAAGTTGTCGAAGTTGTGGAGCGGCGTCAAGAGGTGGTTCGCGGCCGATCTGGCGCCCGAGCGGCGGCAGCCCTGCGCCGTGTGCATTCCGCCGGGCGCGACCCTCATTTTGCGCGATATTCCTCGGAGTATGCAACGCGAGTTCGGCGTGGGAGAAGCCGAGGAAGTCACATTTGTGCAGACGACAGCCAACGCAAATACGTATCGTGACGCCTTGCGTTTTTCAAACCAGCGCCAAATCCTGCTGCAGGCGCTACGTCCCGGTCAACGCATGTCGGTAGTAGCACTCGACTTGATAACTGACGAGACGGCTGCAGAACGGCTAACAGTCTAACGGGAGTACAGATAGTAGCACTAAGACGGCTATGCCTCATCTGGCGGCTGCGGAGCCGTCATCGATCCGCCGCCTTCTAGCCCCGAACGTGAGTGAGGGGATTAGCGCCAATCCCCTCACGTTCGGGGGCTAGACGACTTACGGTCTAGGAACTTCGGCCAACGCCGAATTGGTGCTCCATGCAAACCTTATCTCTTGGCTGCCTCGAGCGACTCCAGCTCCTTCCAAATGTTGTCTTCGTGGGGCGCCCAATCTCTGGTAGAACCGGTGATGAGGACTTCGGGTACTTTCAGGGTCCCGTGGCCATAGACGCAAATGTATTCAGTCCTTGGCTGCCCAATCAGCAACATATTGGGCCACGATCCGGCGTGTACGGGCATTCTCAAACGCCGGAGGCACGTGCGGCAGCGGTAACGCTGATCCCAGACCACAAGATAGGCCAACCCCGAACAAAAGAGGAAAAACACCATCATGATGAAGGTATAGCCCAAGTCGTGAGCGAACGAGGACACAACCAAAGACTGGGGATGCCAGCGGAAAAAGGCGGTTGTGGGAGACAGGAGAAGATTCAGACCGCGCCAGATGGCGCCCACCAGAGTGCCGGCTGCCAACACTTTCGCCAACAGATAGGCCCAGTACCGCATATGACTTTGACTCCTTTTTTGCCTTTCTAGTTCCCTTATGTATTTAGCTGCGAATCAGATTCCGCGCCAGGAACAGCACATTGGCTGGGCGTTCCGCCAGCCGTCGCATGAAGTACGGATACCACGCATTACCATACGGTACATATAACCGAAGACGATACCCCGACTCGACAAGTTCCTTTTGCAAGTCCCGCCGAATTCCGTATAGCATCTGAAACTCAAAACGGTCCGGCGCGATGTTCTTCTCCCGGACATATCGTTGCGCCGAACGAATAATCTTCTCGTCGTGGCTGGCGATTGCCGGGTCCACCCCCGACGACAGCATCTGTTGCATTAATCGGACGTAAGCGGCGTCAACATCAGTCTTTTTTGGAAAAGCCAGATCCGGGGGCTCCTTGTAGGCGCCTTTGCACAACCGGATCGGAATTCCCTGGACGTTCAGCATCTCTACATCCTTCTCACTTCGAAAGAGATAGGCCTGGATTACAGCCCGGACGCTGGAGCAGCGTTGATGCAACGTGGTCACAACCTCGAGCGTCCGGTCGACATAGCCGCTGTGCTCCATGTCGATTTCCACGCGGCTTCCCATCGCCTGGGCCTGGGCAACCAGCGGCTCGACGTTCGCCAGGCATGCCTCCTTGGAAAAATCCAGACCGAATTGAGTCAGCTTTATGGAAACCGTGGCGCGAATGGCCCGGGCGCGAATCTCCTGCTGGATGCGTAGATACGTGTCGCGGCTCTGACGCGCCTCTTCAACCGAATGGACGTTCTCACCCAGAAAGTCCACGCTGGCAAGAATGTTGTCGCGGTTCAAGCGCTGGCAGGTTGCAAGTTCGTCTTCCAGCGTCTGGCCCGCCACAAATCGCTTTGTCACGCGATCGGCAAGCGAAGAATTTTCGGTCCACCGGCGCAACGCCGGTTGTCCGGAAAGGTACAGCAGCGCGCTGCGAAGCATCCACTCTCAGGATAGCGTTCTTCTTGCCGCGTGAGCAGGAAAGGCTCAAGCCTGTCCCACCTGTCAAGCAACCACCTCCAAGAATGCTTTAGACGGTGCTGAAAAAGTCCGGTTTTCTTCCCAAAAGCACAGACTCTCCAGAGACCCATTCTGCAACCCGCGCAAAATGAACAACTTGCAAGTTTGGCTCGTGGGGCAGGCTGCCAGCCTGCGGCGGCTTGGCAAGCCGCCCCGGAGGCGGGTAAACTACCCGCCGCAGGTTAACAACCTGCCCTACATCCGCTCAAAGTTTCTGACATTTGTGACGGCCCGCCGCGGGTCGTCCTCGCTAAAGTCTGTGCCACGTGTCAGTACCGAGTTTAAGTCTGGTTATCGCGCACTATAGAAAAGTGGCACAGAACGTCTGGCCAATTCTGCCTAGCAACGCATTG
>DATFZA010000264.1:0-13039 GCA_035314765.1 Bryobacteraceae bacterium | reverse complement strand
TTTTGCACCAGGTCGCCAATGGTTTGGATGTTGGCGTTCTTGAGACAGTTGTAGGAACGGACGCTGAGTTCCAGCTCTTCGACCGAGCGGTTCAGCACTTCGTTCATCTGGCTCATGGCGCGCTCGGCCGGCTCTTCGGCGGCTTCCGGCAGCTCTTCGAAGTTGATGAAGATCGACATGTGGTCTTTCAGCAGCTTGGCCGCCTGGCCGATGGAATCCTGCGGAGAAATGGCCCCATTGGTCCAGACTTCGATGGTCAGCTTGTCATAGTCGGTCATCTGGCCGAGACGGGCGGATTCGACGGTGAAATTCACTTTGCGGACCGGCGAGTGAACCGAATCGATCGGGATATAGCCGAGCGGCAGGTCTTCGTCGTAGTTGCGGTCGGCGGCCACATAGCCGCGGCCCAGCTTCAGCCGCATTTCGATGTTGAGTTTGCCGCCTTCGCTTACGGTCGCGATATGCATGTTGCGATCGAGCACTTCGACATCCGGGTCGGTCTCGATCTGGCCGCTGACCACCTGGCCGGCATGGTCCACTTTGAGGCGGGCGATGCGGGTGCCTTCGCCGATCATTTTGAACGGGACTTGCTTCAGGTTGAGGATGATATCGGTGGCGTCTTCGACCACGCTGGGAATGGGGCTGAATTCGTGCGCAACGCCTTCGATACGGACGGAAGTGATGGCGGCGCCTTCGATGGAGGACAGCAGCACGCGGCGCAGGCCGGTTCCGATGGTCGAACCGAATCCGCGCTCAAACGGCTGAGCGGTGAACTGGCCAAAACGCTCAGTGAGCGTTTCGGTATTGGCAACTAATCTTTTCGGCTTCTGAAACCCTTTAAACATATTTAGTTTCCTTTGTCGTCTCGAGTCTTACTTCGAATACAACTCGACGATCAACTGCTCATTCAATTGAATCTGGACCAGTTCTTCGCGCTTGGGCTGCGCGATGATGCGGCCGCGGAGAGCGTCGCGGTCCACTTCGATCCAGTTGGGCGCCGGCGCGTGCGCGGTGGCGTCGCGGGCGGCGAGGATGGTGGGGTTGTTCTTGCTCTTTTCGCGAATTTCAATCACGTCATTGGGACGGACTTCGAAAGAGGGGATATTGACTTTGCGGCCATTCACATTGAGGTGACCATGGCGGACGATCTGGCGCGCCTGGGCGCGGCTGGTGCCGAAGCCAATCCGGTAGACCACGTTGTCCAAGCGCCGTTCCAGCATATTCAACAAATTGTCGCCGGTGATGCCTTTTTGCTTGGCGGCCTTTTCAAACAGGTTGCGGAACTGGCCTTCCATCAGGCGGTAGTAGCGGCGGGCTTTTTGCTTTTCGCGAAGCTGCAAGCCGTAGCCGACGATTTTGGGCTTGCGGTCTTTGCCGTGCTGGCCGGGAACGAAGTTGCGCTTTTCGATGGCGCACTTTTCGGTGTGGCAGCGTTCGCCCTTGAGGAATAACTTCATGCCCTCGCGCCGGCATAGCCGGCAGACGGGGCCAATATATCGAGCCATTTACCTTAATTCTCCAATTCTACCTTTTCGGCGTTCAGGCGGGTTAAGAACCCGCCGCAGGCTAATAGCCTGCCCCACTAAAGGTGCAGTTTACGGCCGGGGCCTTCGTCCTGCTTCCTAAACTCACTTAGAATCCGCCCGCTCCCTCACAGTCGCGGCTCGGTCACGCTTTCTGTACCGCGACCGCCACGCCTTCTGAACCACGACCGTCAGGGAGCGGCTCGGTCCCGCTTTCTGAACCGCGACCGTCAGGGAGCGGCCGGTAACAACCAAATCTCAAACGCGCCGCTTTTTCGGCGGCCGGCAGCCGTTGTGCGGAATCGGCGTCCGGTCTTTAATGGTGCGTACTTCGATGCCGGCGGTCTGTAGCGCGCGCACGGCCGATTCCCGGCCCGCACCGGGACCGGCGATTCGTACTTCGACTACGCGCAGTCCATATTCCTTGGCCTTGTTAGCGGCGGTCAACGATGCCTGCTGAGCGGCAAATGGCGTCCCCTTGCGCGACCCGCGGAAGCCGAGCGACCCGGAACTCGACCAGGCCAATACATTGCCCACCAGATCTGTAAAGGTGATGATGGTGTTATTGAAGGACGCCTGGATGTGGACCAAGCCGGCGTTGACAACCTTCTTTTCCTTCTTCTTAAATGTCTTCTTTTTCGTGCTTTTCGCGGGCGCTTTTGCCATGATTATCCTTAGGTCTTGGACGTAGCCTTCTTCTTGTTGGCGACGGTGCCGCGGCGCGGCCCCTTGCGGGTGCGGGCGTTGGTATGGGTGCGCTGGCCGCGAACCGGCAGGCCGCGCCGGTGCCGCAATCCGCGATAGGAACCCATTTCGATGAGCCGCTTGATGTTCATCGAAGATTCCTTGCGCAGGTCGCCTTCCACCGCGCCTTCGTTTTCAATCAGCGTACGGACGTGATTGACTTCCTCTTCCGTGAGGTCGGCGATCTTCTTGCCCGGGTCGACATTGGCCCGGTGCAACAGGGAAAGCGCGCGCGTGCGGCCAATTCCGTAAATATAGGTCAGGCCGATTTCGGCCCGCTTCTTCGCTGGGAGATCCACGCCTGCAATACGTGCCATATTTCTATTCCTGTCTTCTCTTCCTAGGCTTCGCTTCCTAGCCTTGCCGCTGCTTGTGCTTGGGATTGGTGCAGATCACCCGGACCACGCCCTCGCGGTGGATCACCTTGCATTTGTCGCACATCTTTTTCACTGACGCTCGAACCTTCATCGTTCCGCCTTTACTTCAACAATTTCAAAATCCGGCCCCGGCCGGGATCGTGCGGCGAAAGCTCCACTTCCACCTTGTCGCCGGGCCGCATGCGCATAAAATTCGTTTTCGTGGCTCCGGCCGCGTGAGCCAGCACCAGAGTTTCGTTCTCCAGTTTCACCTGGACCAGTGCGCTGGGCAACAGGTCCACGACTATCGCTTCTACCGTCATGACGCTAGAGCCGGACGACGCTTTGGCCAGCGCTCCCTGATCATGGGCGGGTTAACACCCATGGCCCATTCGAGGTGATGGCCACGCAATGCTCGAAATGGGCAGAATTCGAACCATCCTTTGTCACCGCCGTCCAGCGGTCGTTCAAGACCTGCATGTCCGGTTTGCCGGCATTCACCATCGGCTCTATCGCCAGCACCATGCCTTCTTTCAGGCGCGGATTCTCGTTTCGCCGGTCCACGTAGTTGGGAACCTGCGGCTCCTCATGAAGCTTGGTCCCGATCCCGTGTCCCACCATCTCCCGCACCACCGAGAAGCCGCTTTCTTCCACGTGCTTCTGAACGGCGCCGCAAACGTCAAACAGCCGATTGCCCGAGCGCGCCTTTTCGATCGCGATCTCGAGCGACTCCTGCGTCACTTTCAACAGCCGCTTGGTCGATTCGCTCACTTCTCCCACCGGTACCGTAATCGCCGAGTCGCCAAACCAGCCGTTCAACTGCACGCCCGTGTCGAGCGAAATAATATCGCCCTTCTTGAGTTTTCGCTTCGCCGAGGGCATCCCATGCACAATCTCGTCATTCACCGAAGCACACAAAGCGAACGGGTACTTCGTCCCCGCCGCTTGGGTGTAATACCCTTTGAACGCCGGCTTCGCCCCCGCCTCGGCCATCATCTTTTCGCACGCCACCTCCAAATCCTGGGTGGTGACGCCGTCTTGCACCATCTCCGCGAGCTTGTGCAGAATGTCGTGCACCAGCAGCCCGCTGCGCCGCATCAACTCCAATTCCCGGCTGTTCTTCCGCACAATCATCGGGCTGCGGCGGAAACCGGCTTGACCCCGGATTTAGCCGCCACGGGTTCCACCAGTCCCGGTTTGCCGAGTTCCGGTTTGCCGAGTTCCGGTCTCACGAGCGCGCAAATGCGCTCGGAGATAACTTCCGGCGCGCCATCGCCGCCGTCCAGCTCATGATACGGAACTCCGCGGCTTTGAAAATACTCAACCAGCGGCTTGGTCTGCATGTCATACTCTTCCAAGCGCCTCCGGATCACCGCTGGGTTATCGTCCGGCCGCGTAATCAGCCGCGCTCCATCCAGATCGCAGATTCCCTCGATTTTAGGAGGATGAGAGCCGCCGCTACTCACCGTGCTGTACAGCGTCCCGCACACGGGACAGACACGACGGCCAGACAGACGTTTAATAATTCTATTGTAATCCACTTTCAAGTGGACCACCACTGGCGCTATCTTACGCGCTTCGAACATCCGGAGCATCGCGCCGGCTTGCGGCGCCGTGCGCGGATACCCGTCCAGAATAATCGCGCCCTGCGCATCTTCCCGGTCGAGGCGTTCTTCGACCAGCTTGTTCACCAGATCGTCGGTCACGAGCAAGCCGGCTTTGAGTACGCTTTCGACTTCTCGACCCAGTTGGTCTCCCAGTTGAATATGCTGGCGCAGGATATCGCCGGTCGCGATGTGTGGAGCGTGAAGGCACGTGGTGAGCCGTTGGGCCTGGGTACCTTTCCCGGAGCCGGGAGCTCCAAATAAGATCAGCGCGGTGCGGACTTGGTTCATCAAGTTAGAAACTGCTCCGGCGGCCGCGAATGCGCCCCGCGCGCGGCGTGAAACCTTCGTAGTGACGCATGATCAACTGCGCTTCGATCTGGTTTACGGTGTCCATCGCAACACCCACTACGATCAGCAACGACGTTCCGCCGAAGTAGAAATTCACGTTCAGACCGTCCAGCAGCCAGCGCGGAAAATAGGTGTCGATAAAATTGCCGGCCAGCGGCAGACGCTGCAGCTTGATTCCGGAGATCATGATCTGCGGAATGATGGAGAGAATCGATAAATAGAGGCCACCCACCACCGTGATCTTGGTGAGAATCTTGTTCATGTAGTCGGCGGTGTTCTTGCCCGGCCGGATGCCCGGGATGAATCCGCCGTACTTGCGCATGTTGTCGGCAGCTTCGTTGGGGTTGAAAATGATGGAAACGTAAAAGAAGCAGAAGAAGATGATCAGCGCGACGAAAAGAACGTAATACAGCGGCTGCGCTCCGCCGATCGCGCCCAAAGTGGCGGTGAGAAACGCGCTATTCTTCACCAACTGCCAGCTCAGTAGCGTCTGCGGAAACGCCAGCAGCGAGGAAGCGAAAATCACCGGAATCACGCCACCCGCATTCACTTTCAAAGGCAGATGCGTGGATTGACCGCCCAGCATGCGCCGTCCTACTACACGCTTGGCGTACTGCACGGGAATACGCCGCTCCCCTCGTTCCACAAGCACGATGAACGCCACCACCGCCAGCATGATCGCCAGAATGATAATCAGGTGGATGACGGTCCATTCCTTGGTCACGACCAGTTTGGTGTAGATATCGCCCATGGCGCGCGGCAAGCCCACCACAATGCCGGTGAAGATGATCAGCGACATGCCGTTGCCGATGCCGCGTTCGGTGATCTGCTCGCCCAGCCACATGATGAACGCCGTACCGGTGGTCAAACTGAGGATGGTCATCAGAATGAAGCCGTAGCCCGGGTTCAAAACGAAGCCGCCTTCAGACTTCTCCAAAGTTATGGCGATCCCGAAAGATTGAACCAACGCCAAGATGACCGTGAGATAGCGAGTCCATTGCGTGATCTTGCGCCGCCCCAGTTCGCCTTCTTTCTGCAGCTTTTCGAGCGTGGGAACCACTACGGTAAGGAGCTGCAAAATGATGGACGAAGTGATGTAGGGCATGATGCCCAAGGCAAAAATCGTCAGCTTGCGGAAACTTCCGCCACTGAACATGTCGATGAAGCCGAACAGGGTTCCCGAGTTGCGCGCGAAAAAGTCGGACAGCTTGTTGGCGTCGATGCCGGGCGTCGGAATGTGGCCGCCCAGCCGGTAAACCGCCAGCAACCCGAGCGTGAACAGAATCCGCCGGCGCAGGTCCGGGATACGGAAGATGTTGGCAAAGGCTTCGAAGAACTTCATGAACACCTGCCCCTTAGGCGGTTTCGCCGCCGATCACTTGGCCGGAGCCGCCGGCCTTCTGGATTTTCTCCAGAGCCGATTTCGAGAACACATTCGCATGGACGGTAATGGCGCGGGTGATTTCCCCCATGCCCAGAATCTTCAAACCGTGCCCGAGCTTTTTCACCACGCCCAGCTCCGCCAGACGCGCCGCGTCGAACGTGTCGCCCGGCAGCGTCTCCAGCTTGGCAAGGTTGACGATGGCGTACTCTTTTTTGAAAATGTTGGTGAAGCCGCGCTTGGGCAGGCGCCGGTGCAGGGGCATTTGGCCACCCTCAAACCCGCGCATCATGGAATAACCGGAGATGGACTTGGCGCCTTTAGCGCCGCGGCCCGAGTATTTGCCACGGCCGGTGCCCATACCCTGGCCGATCCGCTGCCGCTTTTGTTTTTGACCTTTGGGTGGAGTGAGATTGCTCAGATTCATGGTCTATTCCTTTACGGTCTCCGGCTCAACTGGCTCCGGCTCAACCGCGTCTTGCGCGGGTGTCGCGGGCTCCGCGGCGGGACGCTCCGCGGGGTCGACCACCGGGGCATGGGCCACCGGTGCTTCCGCGGGAACCGGCTCCGGCGAAACGCTCTTCGGCTGGTGAACTATTTCCTCGCGGACGATCTCCAGCAGATGCGGAATCTTGGCCACCATGCCCCGGAAGGCCGGCGTATCGGGACGCTCCACCGTGCGGTTCAGCGTCTTCAAGCCGAGCGAGCGCACGATCACCTTGTGCTTTTCCGGCGTGCAGATCGGGCTTCTTTTCAAGCGAATTTTGATCATGCCTTCGGCCATCTTGCTAGACCACCTTCTCTGGCGTTTTGTCTTGCATTTTGTCTTGATTCAGGCCACGCATCTCGGCCACGGCATTCTTGTCCCGCAGTTGTTCCAACGCGTCGATGGTCGCCTTTACCACGTTGTGCGGATTGTGGGAACCGATGGACTTGGTCAAAACATTAGGAATGCCCACGGCTTGAATGACGGCGCGCACCGGGCCGCCCGCAATGACGCCGGTGCCAGCCGGGGCCGGCTTCAGCAGCACCATGCCGCTGCCGAACCGGCCCAAAACCTGGTGGCGGATGGTGACTTCGAGCACATTGATCTTGCGCAGATTCTTCTTAGCGGCTTCAATCCCTTTCTTGATGGCCGCCGGGACTTCCTTGGCCTTGCCGGTCCCGAAGCCGACAATTTTCGCGCCCGGATCGCCGACCACCACCAGAGCCGAAAAGCTCAGGTTCTTGCCGCCTTTGACCACCTTGGTCACGCGGTTGATCGAAACGACCTGCTCTTTCAAGTTGAGGTTGTTCGTCTCGGCCTTTTTCAAAATGGTTGCCATCAAAACTCCAGTCCCGCTTCCCGCGCCGCATCGGCCAGCGCTTTCACCCGCCCGTGATAGAGATACCCGCCGCGATCGAACACCACTTTCGAGATGCCCTTAGCCTTGGCGCGATCGGCCACCAGTTTGCCGATTTCCTTGGCGCCGGCAATATTGCCGCCCGATTTCACTTTGCTGTCTTTTTCGTTGGAGGACGCCGACACCAGGGTGTGCCCCTTGCGGTCGTCGATGACCTGTGCGTAGATGTGTCCCAGGCTGCGATACACCGCCAGGCGCGGCCGTTCCGGGGTGCCCTGGACGCGGCTGCGAATGCGGGAGTGGATGCGGACCCGTACATCGTTCTTGCTCGATCTGGCCATTTCTACTTGCCTCCGGCGCCGGTCTTACCGGCCTTCTTGCGCAACGCCTCGCCCGTGTAGCGGACGCCTTTGTTCTTATAGGGATCGGGTTTCCTCAAGGTGCGCATCTTGGCCGCAACCTCGCCGATCACCTGTTTGTCGTACCCGGTGACGACCAGGTGTGTCTGCTTGTCGATCTTCACCTCGACGCCGTCGGGCAGCAGAAACTCGATGGGGTGCGAATAACCCAGCGCAAACGTGACGATCTTGCCTTTCACGTCGGCGCGGTAGCCGGTGCCCACGATGTCCAGCTCCCGGGTAAATCCGGTGGAAACGCCGGTCACGGCCGAGGCCGCCAGCGCGCGCGTCAAGCCGTGCAGCGCCGCATATTGGTCGCCGTCGCGCGTCACTTCCAGAATGCCGTTCTCCTGTTTGACGCCGATACCGGACGGCACGGGAACCGTCAGCTTGCCCTTGGGGCCTTCCACCAGCAGCGTGTCGCCGATGGTGACCTTCACGCCTTTCGGCATCGGGATAGGTTTTCTTCCAACTCTCGACATTCGTTCCTCTTACCAAACCTGACAAAGTAATTCGCCGCCCACATTTTCTTTGCGCGCGGTGGAACCCGTCATAACGCCGCGCGGCGTGGTGAGAATATTGATTCCCAATCCGCCCAGCACGCGGGGCACTTCCTTGCTGCCCACAAATACGCGGCAGCCGGGGCGCGAAACCCGCTCAATGCGCGAAATCACGGGAGCGTTTCCCGGAGTGTACTTCAGATAAATGCGGACGCTTTTCTTGGAGCCTTCTTCGGTCATCTTGAAGTTGGCGATGTAGCCCTCTTCCTTCAAAATGCGGGCGATCTCCATCTTGAGCTTGGACGCCGGCACGTCCACCTTGGGGTGGCGCGACGACTGCGCATTGCGGATGCGCGTCAGCATATCTGCGATCGGATCGGATGTGGTCATGTGCGTTCCCCCGTAATCCTTTCGCTACCAGCTCGCCTTGGTCACGCCGGGAACTTCTCCCGACAGCGCCAGTTGCCGGAAGCAAATCCGGCAGAGATGAAATTTCCGCAGATACCCGCGCGGGCGCCCGCAGCGGAAACAGCGGTTGCGGTGCCGGCATGCGAATTTCGGTTTACGCTCGTCTTTTGCAATTTTTGCGGTGGTGGCCAAATTAGCTCCTATAACTGCTTACTGCCGGAAAGGCATCCCCATGTGCTTCAACAACGACAGCCCTTCGTTATCCGTTTTGGCCGTCGTGACGATCGAAATATTCATCCCTTTGCTCTTTTCTACTTTGTTGTAGTCGATCTCGGGGAAAATCAGTTGGTCTTTCACGCCTAGCGTATAGTTGCCGCGGCCGTCGAAAGACTTGCCCGACACGCCGCGAAAATCGCGGACGCGCGGCAGCGCCACGTTCAGCAGGCGATCCAGGAACTCGTACATGCGGTCGCCGCGCAACGTTACCATGGCGCCGATCGACATGCCTTCTCTCAGCTTGAACGCGGCAATCGATTTCTTGGCCTTGGTGACGATCGGCTTTTGCCCGGCAATGGCCGTCAGCTCCGTAACCGCGCCGTCCATCAACTTCGCGTTGCCGGTGGCTTCGCCCAGGCCGATGTTGACGGTGACCTTGTGAATCTTGGGCACGGCCATCACGTTCTTGTAGCCGAACTCCTTGGTCAGAGCCGGAACCGCGGTTTTCAGGTAGTGCTCCCGCAGCCGCGCCGGGCCGTGTTTCCGCTTGGCATCCTTCACCACGGCGGCATCGTTAGCAACGCCGCTTTCCTTTGCTACGCCACTTTCCTTTGCAACGCCACTAGCTTTCGCGGCTCTATCCTTATTCATGCCGTCCTTACCCTTGCCGTCCTTAGCCATGTTTTGCCATCCTTACCCGCGCTTGTCTAGCGGCTCTCCCGTCTTGCGCGCGACGCGAACCCGCCGCACCGATACTCCGGTTCCCTCGATCTTGTAACTGATGCGCGTGGGAATACCGCCGCTGGTGAGCACCATTACGTTCGACACGTCGATCGCGCTCTCCCGCTCGGCAATGCCGCCCTTGATTTGCTTCGACGGATTGGGGCGCGTGTGCCGCTTGATCATGGCCACGCCTTCCACCAGCACCTTGCCGATGTTCCGGTCGACGGAAATCACGCGGCCCGTCTTGCCCCGGTCCTTACCGGCGATCACTTTCACCTGGTCGTCTTTTTTCAAGCGGACCCGGGCCGGCGGCGGAGGAGTGAATTTCTTGCTTCCCATGAGCTAGATCACCTCCGGCGCAAGGGATACGATCTTCATGAATTTCTTGTCGCGCAGTTCGCGGGCCACCGGCCCGAAGACACGCGTGCCCACCGGCTCGCCCACTTCGTTGATCAGCACGGCCGCGTTCGAATCGAAGCGGATATAGGTGCCATCCTTGCGGCGCGCCTCTTTGCGCATGCGCACGATGACGCAACGCACCACCTTACCCTTTTTGATAGCCGAATCCGGCGCCGCTTCCTTCACGCTGGCGGTGACGACATCGCCCAGCCCCGCGCGCAGCCCGAGGTCTCCGCCGCGCGGCAAAATGCACATCAGCTTGCGTGCGCCGCTATTGTCGGCCACCTCGAGGATGGTTCGCATCCCGATCATTTCTGTTTCCTCCCGCCGGTAGAGCCCTTCTTGGCCCCGCCGCGCGCGCCCGACTTGGCGCCGCCGCGTGTGCCCGACTTGGCGCCGGATGTCACCTGGATCGCCTCCACGTCCACCGCGCCCGGGTCGACCGCCACCTGCACCGCTTTTCGGATCACCTCGCCCAGTTCCCAGCGCTTGAGCTTGCTCATGGGCCGGCACTCCAGAATGCGCACCACGTCGCCCAGTTTGGCGGTTTGCTGCTCGTCGTGCGCATAAAACTTGTTGCGCTTGTTAATAATCCGCTTGTAGACGGGATGGGGCACGCGGCGGGTGACCTCGACGACTATGGTCTTGGTCATCTTGGCCGACACCACCTGGCCTACCTTTTCGTTCTTGCGCGTTTTCCTTTTGCCCTGCTGCTGCTCGTCGGCCATGGCTTACTTTCCTCGCTTCTTCTTCACCGGCTCCGGAGCGGTCTCCGGATGCAACTCACGGTCCCGCAACACGGTGAGCATACGGGCCCGGTCTTTGCGCAGCGTCCGCAACTTCTTCAGTCCGTCCGTCTGGCCCATGGCCATCTGAAAGCGCAGGCGAAACATCGTTTCGCCGGCGTCATTGACCTGCTTTTTGAGTTCCGTATTATCCAGCTCTCGCACCTTATCCGCTTTCATTCCCTTAGCCTCCCAGCCCGTCTTCGCGGCAGACCAACTTGGTGGGAATGGACAGTTTTTGCGCCGCCAGACGCATCGCTTCAGCGGCGGTCTCGCGCGGCACGCCTTCCATCTCAAACAGGATCTTGCCGGGCCGGATGACGCAGACCCACTGCTCGGGAGCGCCTTTTCCCTTACCCATACGCGTTTCGGCCGGCTTCTTGGTTATCGGCTTGTCCGGGAACATGCGAATCCATACTTTGCCGCCGCGCTTGATAAAGCGCGTCATGGCGATGCGCGCCGCTTCGATCTCCCGGTCGGTGATCCAGCCGCATTCGAGCGCCTTCAGGCCGTAGTCGCCAAAAGACAGGCTCGAACCGCGCCAGGCCTTTCCGGTCATGCGCCCGCGCTGTTGCTTGCGATATTTCACCTTTTTGGGCATCAACATGGCTTGTCTCCGTTATCCCTGTGTCTCGTCTTTGGCCGGCTCGGCTTTGGCGGGCTCGGCTTTGGCGGGCTCCGGTCCGGAAAGCTCCGGTCCGGAAAGCTCCGGATGACCCGCCTCGGGGCTGGCCGGCTGGGCCGCTGGTGCGGCCGGCTCTGGCGCCGGACTGACCGCTTCCGGCTTGGGCGCCTCGACGGCGGGCGCGGGACTGCTTTCGCGAATTTCCTGTTTCCAACTTGGCAGCGGAGGCGCGAGCGGCGGCAGAATGGGCGCCGTCCGGCTCGCGGGATGCGGCAGTTCGCCAGGAGCCTGCTGCATCGCGGGACCACTTGGCTCCGGCATCACCGTCGGCTGGCCCGAGGCCTGGTAAGGCGACGGTCCGCGGCGGTCCCGGTCTCCACCACGATCTCCCCGGTCGCGCCGGTCGCGGTCCCGATCGCGCGGCCCACGGCTGCGCGGCTCGGATTCATTCTTGAGCGTAGTGCGCCGTCCGCCTTCGATGATCTCGCCCTTATAGGTCCAGACCTTTACGCCGATCACGCCGTAGGTGGTGTAGGCCTGCGCGAACCCGTAGTCCAAATCGGCGCGCAGCGTGTGCAGCGGAAGCTGGCCCTGCAGGTACCACTCACTGCGGGCGATTTCCGCGCCGTTCAGGCGGCCCGAAACGCGAACTTTAATTCCCTTACAGCCAAACCGCAACGCGCTATCCACCGCCTTGCGCATGGCGCGGCGGAAGGCCACGCGTTTTTCCAGTTGGAGCGCGATGGACTCGGCCACCAGTTGGGCGTCCAGCTCCGGTTTGTGGACTTCGTTGATATCGATGAAAACTTCGCGCTTGGTCTTCTTCGCCAGATCGGTCTTGAGCTTTTCGATCTCGGCGCCCTTGCGCCCGATGATGATGCCGGGACGGGAGGTTCTGATCGTCACGCGCAACTTGTTGCCGGGACGATCCACTTCAATGGAGCTGACGCCGGCTGCCTTCAGCCGCTCGTGCAGCGAGGCCTTGAGGTCCAAATCTTCCTTCAGCAGCTTGGCGTAATCCTGCTTGGCGAACCAACGCGAGCGCCAGGTCTTGGTCACTCCCAGCCGGAAGCCGTATGGATGAACTTTCTGTCCCACTATGCTTTCTCCCCAACCGCTTTGCCGTCGCCCACCGTCACCACAATGTGCGCCATCCTTCTTTGATAACGATAGGCGCGGCCCATCGGAGCGGGCCGGATGCGCTTCATGCGCGGGCCCTCGTTCACGTAAGCCTCCGTCACCATCAGCTTGTCGACATCCACGTCGGTCGACCGGTTTTCGGCGTTGGCGATGGCCGAGCGTAAGACCTTTTCGACGATAGGCGCCATGCGCTTGTTCACCGACCGCAGAATGGTAATGGCCTGCCCGGCGCGCTGCCCGCGAATCAGGTCGACCACCAGACGCGCCTTCTGCGGCGAGGTCCGAATGTATCTAGCTTCCGCTCTCGCTTCCATTTCGTTAACCTCGTTAAGCCTTTGTCGCCGATTTTTCAGAGGCGGTCTTGGCGGTGTGCCCCTTATACGTGCGTGTCGGCGAAAACTCGCCCAGTTTGTGGCCCACCATGTTTTCCGTGATGTAGACCGGGATGAACTTCCTACCGTTATGCACGCCCAGCGTATGGCCGATGAACGCCGGCTGAATCGTTGACCGGCGCGACCAGGTGCGCACCACTTTCTTTTCGTT
>DATFZA010000263.1:0-2601 GCA_035314765.1 Bryobacteraceae bacterium | reverse complement strand
CAGCCTCGCCACGCCCCAGTTACCTGTGTTGAACAACTTTCTTCACTGAAAACGGACAACTGAAAACTTATCGCCTATAACTTTTGCCGCCTCACGCCAGTCCCGCTTTGCTCAGGGGCATCTCGCGAATGCGTTTGCCCGTCGCGATGAAAATCGCGTTGTACACGGCGGGCGCGAACGGAGGCAATCCCGGCTCGCCAACACCCGCAGGCGCCGCTTCGCTCTGGACGATGTGGATGTTCGTCACCCGTGGCGCCACGTTCATCCTCGCCACCTGGAAGGTGTCGAAGTTAGACTGATCGATCACGCCATTCGTTGCGGTGATCTCTCCATAAAACGCCAGGCTCGTTCCCATCACCGCCGCGCCTTCAAATTGCTGCCGCACCGTGGTCGGGTTCACGATCGTTCCCGCGTCCAGTGCCGTGTCCACCTGACGGATGGTCACCCGGCCGTCCTTCACTTCCGCCTGCACCACGGTCGCTACGTAGGTCAGGAAGCTGCGATGAACGGCGATGCCCATGCCGAATCCATTGCCCAGCTTCTGTTTACCCCAACCGGATTGTTCCGCCGCCAGTTCGACCACGCGGCGGAATCGGGCGATGTCCATGGGATATTGTGCGTAGTCTCCCCCGTAGTTGGTGTAATCCTTGGGCAACTCACTTTTCGGAACGATGCGGTCCGGCCCCAGCAGCGCCAGTACATATTCCACCTGATCCTGGCCCGCTGCGTTCGCCAGTTCCCCCACGAACGAGTGGACGCCGTACGCGTGATAAATATTCGCTACCGACCGCAACCATCCGATACGCGTATGCGCAGGAGCCGGTCCATTCTCCGCGCGCTGATTCGGGAGCGCGAACGGGAGATCACTGAAGCCCAGCCCGATTTCGTCGGCGTCGGCATACTCTCCCTTGGGATCGAACGTCGACCCGATCGGTGGAAACACACTGCGCTGCAGCCACGCCGTTGGCTTTCCATCTGCTCCCAGCGATACCTTGAAATACATCGCCGCCACCGAATGGAATGCGTCGAACTTGATATCGTCTTCGCGGCTCCAAACTACCTTCACGGGTTTGCCCGTTTTCTTCGAAAGCACCGCGGCTTCCACAATGAAATCCGGGAACGACTTGCGTCCGAACGCTCCGCCGAGAAGCGTCACATTTACCGTCACATCTCCCTTTTTCGCTCCCACCGCCGCGGCAATGGCTTCCTGAGCGCCCTGAGGATTCTGCGTCGGAGCCCAAGCCTGTACCTTCCCGTCCCGATAGACGGCCAGGGCGGCCGGCGGTTCCATCGCCGCGTGCGCCAGCATTGGCGCGTAATACTCGGCCTCCACGACTTTTCCGCCTTGGGCAAATACTGCATCTACATTCCCGCATTCCCGGACTACCTTTCCGGGCTTCCGCGCCGTCTCTTCCAAGTATTTTCGATACGTGTCGGAGGTCCAAACGTCGTGCTCGCTCTTGGTCCACTCGATCTTCAATTTCTTTTTGCCCTGGAATGCAGCGTAGGTGTTATCGGCAAGCACCGCGACACCGCCAAGTGCTTGCATGTTGACCGGAGGCTTGAACGGCTCAATCGTGGCGGTCTGCTTTACTCCCGCCACCTTCAGCGCCGCGGAATCGTCTAGGCTCTTCACCGCGCTCCCGTAAACCGGTGGATGCACCACCGACGCATAGAGCATTCCTTCCATTTTCGTGTCTTGCCCATAGACGGCTCTACCCGTCGACATATCTTTCAGGTCGTAGGCCGCCGCTGGCTTGCCGATATAGAGCCAGTCTTTTCTCGGTTTCAACTGCAACTCTTCTTTTTTGGGAACCGGGAGCTTGGCAGCCGCGGACGCCAATTCTCCGTAGTTCAGCTTTTTTCCGCTTGGCTTGTGCACTACAGTGTTCAGTTCGGTGGTGCACTCTTTTTCCGGCACGTTCCATTTCTGCGCGGCAGCTCGGACCAGCATCAACCGCGCGCTGCCGCCCGCATCCCGCAGCGTGTCGAAAAAGCTTCTTACCGAATGCGAGCCGTCGGTGTCCTGGTCGCCATACTTCTCGTTTCCTGTCGCTTGGACGACGTTTACCTTGCTCCAATCCGCGTCCAATTCTTCCGCCACAATGCGTGGCAAGCCAGTGCGGTTTCCGCTTCCCATCTCCGATCGGCCCACCACGATATAGACCGTGCCGTCGGTGGCGATGGCCAGGAAGGCGTTGGGCTGCAGCGCGGCCTTGGCCATCGCATTATCACCGGCGCCCGCTTCCGCCCCCCATAAACTTGTGGGCAGAATGCGCACGCTCAAAACCAACGCGCCGGCCCCTACCAGACCCTTCAGAAATCCGCGGCGGTTTACATTTTCAAGTTGAATCATCAGCTCACCTGGCGTCGTTTCGACGAATATCACCCAAATACCGTCTATCTTCGTCCTCTATCCTACCGCAGTGGAGCCGTAGAGCCCCGGCCTTTCGGCAGGAGGATACAAGGCTCCGAGACAACTATTGCCATTCAGGGTGTTGAAAATGTTTTCGGGGGACGAGGTGACGTGGAAACAGTAGCCATGAGCGTCTCTGGTCCTTCTGTGTCACGCAAATTCATTGCCCGCAGGCCGGGCGGCTG
>DATFZA010000262.1:0-12702 GCA_035314765.1 Bryobacteraceae bacterium | reverse complement strand
CTGGAGTCAACATCGCGGCCGGCCCATTTCTGCTGCGCTACGCCAGTAACCTGAGCGTTGGCGATTCGTACATCGACCTCACCAACGCCGGTACCGTCACTGGCGCGACGCTCGACGGCGCCAACCCATCCGGAAGCGTGTGTGTGAACGCATACGCGTTCGACCCCGCCGAGGAACTGATTTCCTGTTGCTCCTGCCTGGTGACTCCCAACGCGCTCACTTCGCTGTCCGTGCAGAACGATCTGCTGAGCAACCCGCTTACCCCGGCGAAACCGAACGCCGTCGTGATCGGCTTGCTCGCCTCGACGCCGGTGGGGGGAACTTGCAGCGCGGCCACACCGACGGCGACCAATCTCGTGTTGGGAGTGCGCGCCTGGGGAACGTCGCTACACGTCTTGCCTGGCGCTCAAGCTACCTACGGGACTGCGGAGACTCCGTTCTCCCCGGCTGACCTTAGCCTAGAGGAGCTCACGCATCTGACCTCGTTCTGTCAGTTTATTCAGTCTAACGGGAGCGGTTTCGGCGCCTGCAAGTCGTGCCAATCGGGCGGGCGATAACATGTCTTCCCATTCTGCCAATTTCTTTAGGAGGAAACAGCAAATGCCATACCTACGCTGGTTAGTTCTTTCGACACTCATTGCCGGTCTTTCCTGCAGCCTGTACGCAGTCGATGGCGTCGTGCTGATTGACCAGAACCGCGCCTTGGCGGGCGGAGTCACGCCGGGGGACACGCCGGGTTTCCCGGTCACCCTCTCTCTGCCTGGGAGTTACCGCCTGGCTGGCGACCTGACGGTGCCGGATGCGAACACCAACGGCATCGTGATTAACGCCGACCATGTGACGATTGATTTGAACGGGTTCAGCATTATCGGCCCGACCAACTGCACCGGGGCTCCCGTTACCAGCTGCTCGCCCACCGGCACAGGTTTTGGAGTCTCCTCCAGTTCGGCCGGCTTCATCACGGTGAAGAACGGCGGCGTGCGTGGGATGGGAAGCATCGGTCTGTTCTTGAATGAAAGCGGCAATCTTGTCGATCAGGTCATCGCTGAAAACAATGGGACTATCGGGATTTATGTGAACTCTGGCTCGGTTCTGAACAGCGTGGCTACCTTTAACTTGACCGCCGGCATCTTCGTCGTTATGGGAACAGTCCGTTCTAATACTTCGCAGTACAACGGCGCGTTTGGAATTCGAGTTAGTTGCCCAAGTTTGGTCGTCAACAACGACGCGACCAACAACCAGACACAGAACGTCTCCGCGGTTGGGACGGGCTGCACGGTTGTGAACAACGCTGCGCCGTAGCCGGAGCGTCACCGCATTCTTTAGGAGGAAATAGAAAATGACTTACCTACGCTGCTTAGCTCTCGCGACACTCTTAGCCGGTCTGTCCGGCAGCCTGTACGCAGTCGACGGAGTGGTTCTGATTGACCAGAACCGCGCCCTGGCGGGCGGTGTGACGCCGGGGGACACGCCGGGTTTTCCAGTGACGATCTCTCAGGCGGGAAGTTACCGTTTGACCGGAAATCTGACTCTACCGGATGCGAATACCGATGCCATCGACATTACGGCGGACGACGTTATGATTGACCTGAATGGCTTTACCATTCTTGGCCCGGTGGTATGCACGGGCCAGCCCGTAACGGCTTGCAGCCCCAAAGGCAATGGTAACGGAATCTCCAACCAAACAGGCAACGCCAACATCACCGTGGTGAACGGCGTTGTGCGTGGCATGGGGGGTGGCGCAATTATCCTTAGTGGAGGGGGTAGCCTCATTGAAAAGGTGACCGCCAACTCCAGCGGCGGCGTTGGTATCCTTACCTTTTTAGGGGCTACGATAATCGACAGTAATGGGAGTAACAACTTACTTGACGGCATCAATACCGGTCAGGGGTCGTTAATCAGCGGAAACGTAGTTAGAAATAACGGCGCCTCCGGGATAGAAACAGTTTGCCCTACCAATATCGTCGGCAACGCGGCATACGGAAATAAGACAAGTCTTAATACAGCGCTCACGGGCTGCGGGAACTTTAACAATGTGTTCCCGTAGATTGAGCGCATCTTGGTTCAGCGCGGAAAGATCTGAGACGGGTCTGGCGCAAAAGGACTAAGCACTTTTCCCCGCAGCAACTCAGCTGTTTCGGGCATAGGTTTTCGCCCTTGCGCCGATTACGCTGGGTTATGGGTAAAACTATCCGCGTTCTCTCACTCTCGACGGCTACCGTTCTGCTGTTATTGGCGCCTGCCGCAGGGCAAATTCTGGTGGAACATGCGGCTGCCGCAGCCGGGGCGGCTGGCGGAGCGGCTGCGGGAAAGGCTGCCAGCGACGCACTCAACAATCTCGGTAACCTGCTCGGCGGAGCGGCCCGAACGGGCGAGCCGAAACAGGAAGTGCAAGAAGTGAAGCCGAAGCCGGAGAAACCCCTGAAAACAACGCCGCAAAAGGCCGCCGTCACATCCGCCCGCGCGGCGAATGCCGGCGCGCCCAGCAACCCCGTGGGCGGCGGGGGTTATGCACCGGATACCCACAGCGCGGCCGGTACCGATCTTCAGCAGTCAACGGGTCCCGTCCCGTTGTTCGCGGCGCAAACAGCAGCCGAACCCGTCCAGGCGCGAAACGAAGATCTGGAGCGCGTCCAGCCGGGGATGAGCCGGTCGGAAGTTCTCGCTCTCGGCGACTTCGGTTCCCGCATCAGCATTCCCGACGACGATGGTCACTTGCGCGAGGTGCTGCAGTACGATCACGCCACCGTCCGTATCGAAGATGGCAAAGTGACCTCCGTCAGCCGCAACTAAACATAGCGTCAGAGGTACTTGCGCATCCGCTCCGTTGAAGACGCATTCCAAATTCCTGATGCTGCGAGACCGCCCGACGGCGTCTTCATCCCTATGGGAGGGCCACAGGCCCATGGGGACTCCGTTGAAGACGCAGTCCAAGTCATTGGTCCTACGAAACCGGCCGGTGGCGTCTGCATCGCTTCGGGTGGGCCGCAGGCCCATGGGGAACTCCCTCACGGCCGCGGTTCTGTTACGGAGGTACTTGCGCATCCGCTCCCTCACGGTCGCGGTTCTGTTACGGAACCGCGCGCGTCAGCTCTGTTACGGAACCGCGCACGTCAGCAAGCGGCCACTCGCTAGTAACTTTTGACGCCACGTTTAATTCGATACCGCAATCTGCGGCGCGGGCGAACTGGAAGACGCTTGGCCGCCGATCGTCAGGATCACGGGATGATCTCCCGCCGCCACGCTCGGCACATGAAAATTGGCCTGATACAGTCCCACAAATCCGGGAGTGAGACCGACATAATCCACGACCGCGGTCTTACCCGATACCGTCACTCCGTTGCTGTTCGAAACAGGCGACACACCACCCGGCGCGGCCGTGCCCGTGCCGAGCGCGCCCTTGTCCATCACCGGACCGCCGCCGGTGAAATAAGCCACCACAACATCGCCCACCTTCGCCGGAGCGGCAGTGGAGTTCGTGGTCTTTCCGTCCGCGTTAATGATGACCGCGCGGTTTTTGCCTTGATCGGAGTAGGTAAATATCCCTGGCCCGGTCAGTGGAACTGGAAACGCCGCCGCGTTGCTGGTCGTGCTCCCGTTCTTCACTATGATGGTCGCCAGACCGAGCGGGATATTCACCGGGAGCTGTGCGTTGATTTGTCCCGGCGACACGTAGTAAAGCGGTGCGGGAATCCCGTTCACCGTCACGGTGGTCGAGAGCAGCATTGTCGGGAGTGGCAAAGTGGAGGCGGTAGAGATGTCCGTCGCCAGACCCGATCCGAAAATAGAGAAAATAGCGCCGTCCGGCGTGACGTTAGGCAGGAAGCTCGCTCCATTCACCACCGCTTGGCCGGGATTGGTGAAGGACGAATGCCCGTTGCCCGAAAACATGGTGGAAGGGCCGGTCCCGACCAAGTCGAAATCCGCTCCCGTCGCATTGGTGATGCTGAGATTCAATGCATAAGCGTTTTTGGCCGCATCCATCATGGTCGCGCTGTACAGGCAACTGTTGGTAACGGCGTAGGTTCCGCTGGCGCTTACGGCAAGCGGCGGCAGAGCGGCGGCGTTCACGCTGAAATTGGCGACGATGTTACCGCTGCCGTCAAACTGCAACAGTCCAGCGTTATTGATCACGGCTGCGACGGCGCCGGAGATAAGCGCAAAGCCCTGGGCGTTGAAGGCATAGACTCCCGAGAGCGTGCTGATGAGGCAGGAACTGGGCTGAATGGTTCCGCTGCCGGTGAAGTTGTAAGTGCCATCCGTCCCGGAGAGCAGGAAGGCATTGCCCTTGTTATAAACTCCCACGCTATAGTTAGCCAAATCCCCGCTGGCAATGGTCGCCGTCAAAGTGCCCAGGCAGTTGGCCGGCAGCGTGTAGGTTCCGGTGTAGCTCTGTTGCGCCGCGACGCCATTGGTATTTGAATTCAGCGTGAAAGTAACGTTGCCGCCGCCGTCGAAATTGGCCGTGCCATTCCCCTGGTAGACCTTCTGAAAGGCTGCCGCCGACGAAACCTGGCGTCCGGTCAACGTGAAAGCATAGTTTCCGGTGAGGGACGAGAGAGCGCAAGTGCCTCCCCCGATCTGCGTTTGACCGGAAAGAACCATCGGAATCGTCAGAACGAAGCAAGCTAGTTTTGGCGTCATGAGGGGAATTCTATCACCTACCATTTCCCCACCACCGGTATGTCGCCGGGGATTCCGCCGTAGCCAAAAATGAAGTCGCCCGCATCGATCTGACGGTCCCCGTTGGCATCCAGCGCCCACAGGAACCCTTGGCGGAAGATTCCGACCTGGGTGACGCCGGTTCCCGTCCAGTCGCCGACTACCGGAACATCGCCCGGGATGCCTCCATATGGAAATACGAAGTCCGGCCCGTTCCCATCGAACGTGCCATTGCCGTTGGCGTCCAAAACCCACAGGAAGCCCTGGCGGAAGACCCCAATTTTGCTGATCCCCGTTCCCGTCCAATCGCCGACCACCGGAATGTCACCTGCCACGCCACCATAAGCATAGACTTGGTCGATGCCCTGCTCGAAAACATGATTCCCGTTGGTGTCCAGAATCCACAGGAATCCCTGCCGGAAATACCCGACTTTCGAGCGGCCGTCTCCGTTCCAATCTCCAACGACTGGTACATCTCCGGGAGACTTTCCGATATGCAAATTGAACACGGCATCACCAGCATCCAATATCCCGTTCCCATTCGAGTCCAGAATGAATAATCCGTTGCCCGGACGATAAATTCCGATCTTGGTATGGCCGTCTCCGTTCCAGTCTCCGGTGATGGGAATGTCGCCGGGGATGCCGCCGAAGGCGTACACCAGGTCACCAGGATGATTCTCACGTTCATTGCCATCCGCGTCCAGCAGCCAGAGAAAGCCTTGGCGCAATACGCCTGCTCTGCTGACGGTCGCTGCGCCGGACTGGTTTACGACAACCGAGTAACTACCGAAACCAATGGTCCAGCTTCGCGAAGTCTGATAAAGATTGGGGAGAATCGAAAGGTTCACCTGAGCCGGTCCTGTGCCGGACATCATGGAAGTCGCTGAAATCCAGCTCGGAAGAGATCCGATCTGCCACTGACACGCCGACGCGGCATTCAGACTAAACGAATAAGGTCCACCAGCTAGAGATGCGTTAATCGTGGACGGTGACGGCGAGTACTGGCACCCAGGTCCACTCTGAGCCACGGGCACCGATACTCCAGCTACCGAAATCGTAGCGGAACGGGTGATCGTGCTATTCGCTGCAGCCGTTACGGCAACCTGCGCGACGCCAGAGCCGGAAGCCGGACTGAATGACAACCAATTTGCCGGGCTGCTCACGGTCCAGGAACAGCCGCTGGGCGCAAGAATACTCAAGATCTGCGAAGTAGAGGCAGGATAGAAGACGAGGCTATTGGGGTTGGCCGTGACCGAACACGAAGTAATCGCGGGACTGATCTCAACCAGAAATCCCGTCGTAAAATCAAATGCCTTGTTCATCTGACTCTCCAGCCCACCCGTAGTGAGAGGAATCGTGCCAACATTGGCCCCACCTATGTAAGCATTTCCCGACCCATCGATAGCTACTGCGTAGGCAGCCTGGGGGAGGATAGTCCCGGTTGAACTGCTCAGAAACGTCGAGTAGACAAATCCGCTCCCGGCCGAGTTCAACTCCGTGACAAACACGTTCGATGCCGGAGTGATGCTGCCGACGGCGAACACGTTGGCCGCATTCGCCGGATCGACAGTCAGGCTTCCGATCATGAAGCCCGCGGGAAAGGATCCAGCTAAGGTCCACGTTGCTCCGGCATCCGCACTTTGATAGACACCGCCCAATGCGCTCGCGGAGTAGCCCGCATACAGCGTACTTGTATTGGATGGGGCGACGGCTAGGCTTTGCGACTGAACCGGTATCGGGAGTAAGGACCAGGTCTGTCCACCGTCAACTGTTTTGTATGTCTGATAGACTATGGGGTTCGAGGAATTCGATACTGCGTATGCAACGTTCACGTTCGTAGGATCCGGAACGATCGAGTCGATAACTACACCGGAAGCAGACACGAAGCCCGTTGGGCTCCAGAGTGCGCCACCATTAACCGTTTTATATATGCCTAAACCCGTCCCACAATAAAGAACGCTCGGGTTAACCGGGCTGATTGCCAGCGCAGTGACAATCGAGAAATAAGCACCGAGCCCCTGATTCAACGCCGACCAAGTCACGCCGCCGTCTGAGCTCATCTGAACACCATAGGAGCCGAACTGGCCGTCGGTAACGTAGAGAATATTGGGGTTCGTCGGATGAACGACCAGAGCGCCAATCTGAGAAAAATTGGGGGTTCCCCCGACAGCGGACCAGCTAGCGCCACCATCCGTGCTGCGTTGCAGCCCAAGGACCCCTTGCGAGACTGGGGCGGCGTAAATCGTGCCGCCACTTTGCGCCCCGAAAGAGTAGCTGTCACTCTGGGGAGCCGCAAGTACGTTGGTCCAGGAACTAGCTCCATCGGTGCTTCGAAAGACACTCCCATAAGGCACGACCAGCGTCCCAGCGTTATCAAGAAGCAAGCCGAAGAGCGGGCCTCTTTGGGGATTGTCGAGAGACGCGATTCCCTGATCGCTTCCCACCCAAGTTAGGCCAGAGTCCGCACTCTTGAGAACTACAGAGCCGGCCCCAGATTTCACTGGCTGAAGCGCATTGAGAGTAGGAAAGTCGTCCGAGATCGTCGTCCCGACCACGACCGCGTTTCCGGTATTCCGATCCACCGCGATCGCATTCGCAGTTGATGTTTTTCTCCCGCCGAGATAGGTCAAGAAAGTCGCGGCGCTGAGCGTGGAATTCAAACGCGCCACAAACGCGCTTTGGGCACCCTGCAAAGTGGATTGGACGGCGCCAGACGAAACGGCCAGATCAGTGGATGTTGTTGTGCCCGTTACATAAATGTCGCCGCCCGGCCCCACGGCGACACCCGTGGCAAAGTCTGCGCCGCTTCCGCCCAAATAAGTGGACGCAACCAACGCGCTTCCATCGGACTGAATTACGGATATGAAGGCGTCCTCGCCGCCATTGTTCGTGGACTGGAAGGCGCCGGGCGTAGCGACCCCGGGGCCACTCAACCCGGCAACAACGGGCCGTCCGGAACTGTCGACGGCCACCGCTGGGTTCGCAATGTTAAGGTAGGTTGCGAACATTTTGACTCCAGACGGCCCAAGTTTCACCAAGAATCCCCCTCCGGATCCAGACGGTTGCAAAGTACCCGCCGTGGTTGGGAAATCGGCAGACGAAGTCACACCGGCAATGTAGGCGTCCCCTGAATTCGGATCGACTGCTACCCCGTAGCCCATATCGTAATTACTTCCGCCCAGGTAAGTGGAATAAATGAGCTGGTTCCCGCTGGCATTGAGCTTGGTGGCGAAAGCATCATACATGCCCCCGCCAAATGTATTTTGCGTCGCATTGACTAAGGGAAAGTCGGTCGATTGCGTATATCCGGTGATGTGGGCGTTACCGCTATTGTCCACGGCAAGGCCCTGGGCGGCTTGCGGTTCGGAACCGCCGATGAAAGTCGAATACAACAGCGCCGAGCCGGAGGGGTTCAGCTTCGCGACAAACGCATCGTAGTCGCCCCGCAACACCGGTTGCTCGGCGTTCACAACCGGAAAATCGGACGACGAAGTCTGTCCCGCGACATAGACGCCGGTGGTATCTACGGCAACTCTATTGATGCTGTCGCTGCCGGATCCTCCTAGCACGGTGGAGAAATCCAAAACCGGGTCGATGATGAGCGGTCTCCGCGAATCGTACTTAGACAATTCGATGCGAACCGAGGAATTCGCACCCAGCTTGTACTTTGCTCCCACCGGCGTTCTCCGGCCGGCCACTTCCTGATAAGCCACCGGCGCTTTCTGCCGCACCTTCCCAAGAACAGTGTTCAGGATCAAGTCACCCGAAGCGTCTGTGCCCAAGCCCTGCAAGCCGGTGAACGCAAGCTGAATGCGATCCGGATCCGCACCAACCGCGACCACGAAATCGTATTCGATGCCCTGCTTCCGCCCGTAGTAGACCATATCGACTCCCGGATAAATACCTTTCAGCGCGAGACCGCCGTACTGGGGCACATTGGTAATCCATCGACGCGGATCGCGTCCTCTGAAGTAGTTGCTGATGCCCGGTAAACGCTCCATTTCCTGCCAGCGCGAGTGAGAGCTGGCATTGACAAGGTTCATGCGAAACGATGCCGGCGCTCGCAGGCCAACTTCGAGACCATCTCTATCCAGCAGCAGCAAGGTTCCAGCGGCGCGGACTACGTAAGGGGCGCGGGCTATTTGGCCCCGGTTCGATATTTGGCCCCGGTTCGATATTTGGCCAACGTTTGGCTCGAAGTGCAATGGCAGATCGAAATATCGCCTTCCTACCGGCTGGGACTGCAAGTCAGGCGGTGCAATGGTTTTTCGTTCATGCAGCCGTGGCTCGGAGCAAAGAATTGAGACCAGCGTTAGGGAAAGGACGACTCTGCCGAGTATCCCGGAGCACCACGCAAAGAACGATTTCATCGGAATGAAGCCGTCGCTTCGCAAAAACAACTGCCGAAATATTGTTTGAAGCACAATTATGTCAGCATAGCACGACTAATCTCCATTAAAGCCAAAAAAGCAGATCCATAGTGGGGCGCCCTCGCCGGCGGGTGACAGGTCTCCTGCCGGCCCGGGGGGCACAAGGCTCCTAACCCACTTCCATCCCCAGGCCGCGCAGGTAATTCCTAGAAACAGCGCGTAACAGACGAACGACGACAGAGCAATACCAGTGGTTGATATCGGAAGGGATATCGTCCACCATCGGCATCCTAGCCGCGTTCTTGCGAGTGTTGCGCGGTCCGCGCAATTGACCGATAACCTTCCCGATCACGCCGCTGCGCCGCTTTGCTGGGTTCCGGAGACCGGATCGGGCACCAGCCGGCTGCCGATTTTGAAAGCGTCGGAGAAGCGGTCCAGACCGTTGCTGCCGCCATTTACCAGGCGGCGTGCGGTTGCCAGATCGTTCTGCAGCAGAGCTTGCTTGATCTGCAGTTTCTTGCTGTCGAGGAAACTGGTAAGGAGCTTGGCCGCGATGTCCGGGTCGTTGGCGCGCTCGGGAGATTCGACCAGGCCAGTGCCGAGGCCGATCGCGGCGCCATGAATTGTATAGTTGCTTCGGCCGGTGAGCTGAATGAAGCCGCGGCCGCGGAACTTTTCGCCATCGCCCACGGCGTTGTTTCCGAGATCGCGGCGGAAGTCATACAGGTCGAACGGGCGTCCGTTCGGCGAAGTGTTGAATCGCGATTGTCCTTCGCTGATGGGGAGAAATATTTCGGTTTCGGCGCGAATGGTGCCGAGGGCCATGAGCACCATGGACTTGTCCGTCAAGTTGCGGTCGACCAGCGCGCCGAGTACGACCGGCAGGTTCACCTTGATATTGCCGATGGGCGTCACCGGAAACATTTGCGAGACGACCGTAACGGAGAAGCCTGGGATTACCGAGACCGGGTCTGGCGGCAGGTTGAGCCCCAAACGAGTGGCTGTGACTCCGCCGACCACGCCGTCCGCCAGCAGACCCTCGCTGTTCTGAAAGGCGATGACGGCTGCCTGGGTTCCGTTCCCAAACTGGCCGTCGATGTTTCCGGGATTGAAGTGGGCAGTCTGCAGGGCGCGCTGAAGCGCGAGTACCTGATCGCCCGAATCGCCGAATTTGAGGCTCATTTTCGATCTCCTGTGGAATTGATTATGGCTTCAGCCAAGGGACCCTCCCGAGAGCAACCAGTATTTGGCTCAGACCGCCGATTCCGCCGATACTCGCGGAGAAGCCCACGGACCTGACCGGCGCGGAGTTGGAGAAGGGAGGGCATGTAGGCCGCCACTTCTAATGTGACGTCAGGCGGAGTTTCGTTGCAGCGTCGTTGGCGGAGGCGAAGGCTGTGGCGTGGCCCCAGCCAGGCGCATGTTGATGGCTTTTCCCAGCAGATCAAACCAGAACGGCGCGCCCAAAGATGCGGCCAACGCGGTCAGCAGCCAGCCGCAGATGGCCATCAACCATACTGACCACTCGGTCTGCCAGGCGGAGGGATTCCAATGTTTGCGAGTTTCACGGTCCCAGCCAATGGGCAGGACATTGAGTTGCGCGCTGGTCTTTTTCAGGCCGGCGAGTCCCACGTCGAGCTGCTTTTCCATACTCGCTGGATCTTTGGCTGCCGGCGGGTTGGCGTTAAGCGGCGAACGCAGAACGTCGGACGCTACCAGAGTGATTTGATCCCGCAGCGAGGCATCGCTCCACAGCTTGGTCGCCACATTCAGGCTGTCGGCGTTCAGAACGACGGCAACCACAACTCCTACGGAAAACAGGATGAGCTGGGACCGGCGCTTGTACCAACCGCCCACGCGGTCCATGGCTTCGTTGAACCAGGTTGCGATGGCCGCCCGGCATTGGACCGGATCGCCTTCAATGCCGCGTATCAAAGCTCCTAAGCTTCTGGCCAGAGACGAATCGGGCGGCAATTTGGCCCATATGCCGGCAAAGTTGGGAGCGGCGCCAAGTTTCTCGGCCAGTATGGCTTCCATGGCTGCGACGAACGCGTGGTCGGGGATGTAAGTCGGCTTGCTTTGCGCGCTTCGAGACAGGGACTGGATCAGTGGATGATCGCGAATACACTGCACCAGGTTGAATTCGTCTCCATTCTTGTCTTTGAGCGGTGTCGTCTCGGCTTGGAGCATACGCTGAAGCCCGAGTTGCAGGAATTCGGCGCGCATAGCGAACGCGGCCGCAATGGCTTCGTTCAAGTATGAGCCGAGGACGCTCATCAGCAGATACAACAGGCACAAGCCGATGGCCACTCCCAGGATGTTAGTCACAAGTTCTCCTCCGTCCGCAGTTACGTCAGTTGAAAGCGCGGCGCTCCAGATGACGACTTATTATATTCGTATTTACGTACAAATCAAGTGAAACGAATTACCTCGAACCAGCACTACATTGTTCGGATCGACCTAAGCCAGGAGCCCTGAGTCAGGAGAAATGTGAAATGAATTCTGCCCCGGTATTCGACGGCCAGAGTCAACAGCAGGCTGCAACGGGAAAGCCCGATCTGGTATTTGGAGGCGCCGGCGGCGTTTTCCCGGACAAGGCCATCATTCACGACAACGATACGTTTGCGGTTCAGTGGTCGGCTCGCAATCGAGGAACGGCGGATGCACCCGCTTTTACCGATCTCCTGGTTATCACGCAATTACCGGAAGGATGCCCGGGTTCAGACGACCAGGAACATCCGGTTGTCTACAACAGCCAAAACGATGGGAATCCCCAGGATTACCTCGAAGGACCACTCGCCGCGGGCATGGACGGGCCACTGATGCAGCCGATCGTCGGGCCTTTCCCGGCAGGGTCGTACCGCTTGACGGTGACGCTTGCCGCGGGACTCGCCGATGCCGCTACCTTCAATTGCATTGAAATCATAACGCAATGAAGGTTAGGGAGTTGTTTCAGGACCTTACGTCCGGTTTAGATTGCTACGAAGCCTACTGATACAAGGAGTTACCAATGGCACAGATAGATTTCACTGTTTCCGGAATTGTTCCGGCAATTCAGCAACCCACGCCCAATACTTGCTGGGCGACCGCGGCAACGATACTGTACTCGTGGAAGAATAATGCGTCTTCCGATATACCCACCGTGATATCCACGGCGGCGGCGCAGTTTCTTCCCATGTTCCAGGGCGATCAAGGACTGCCGGGCGACCAGAAACCGGCGCTGTTGCAATCCATGGGATTGACCACGGAGCCGCCGGAGGATTTTTCGATTGATGGCTGGCTGCAGTTGCTGCAAACGTACGGGGCGCTTTGGGTGACTACCAACGAAGGCTCCGGACAGCTTTTCTCGGCGCACGCGCGGATCTTGAAGGGAATTTCCGGAGATGGCAATCCGGATACGACCATGCTGGAAATTGTCGACCCAGGAGACGGAACGGAGCATACGGAAAGCGTCAGCGCTTTCACCAATAAGTTTGACGATGTTGCCAGGAAGGACCTGGGCGATGGAGCGGACTTCCGGCCGCAGGTCGTACATTACTGAGTTTCCGGTCGCCGCTTCTTTGAGCGCGTTTTATTTCGCGGCTGTGCCGCCGCGCGATCCGCTAGCGCAGGACAATTCTGATTGTTGCTTCTGATAAGTCCGCCGGCCGTGACGCAGCGTACGCAGGCG
>DATFZA010000261.1:0-5386 GCA_035314765.1 Bryobacteraceae bacterium | reverse complement strand
GAGAGATCTGGCGCACCAGATCGCCGCGGTAGTGGGCGGGTTCCAGATCGAGCTCCAACGCTAGTTGGCGGAGCAGATCGAGAGTGGATCCAGGAGTCCAGTGCAGATACAGGACCTTATATAGGTTGGGATTGAGCGTGGCGGTGAAGCTGCGGGCGGCGGTCGATTTACCGGAGCCGACTTCCCCGGTGAGCAGGCCGGCGCCGTGATGATCGGCCAGAAACTGCAGCCGTGCCTTGGCCTGATTCCAGGCCTGCGAAGAGAACAACTGTTTGGGATCGGGGCTGTCGCAGAAAGGCGTTTTCTTAAAGCCGAAAAAAGTTTCCACCATGACGGTTACTCCTTCTCCTGTTTCTGTTTGAGCAGTTCGACGAAGTTGATGCCGGTGGGTTCGGGCTCGGCTGAGGCCGTCCGTTTCACGGAAGGCAACTGACCGTTGACCACCGGGTCGACGGGCCGCGCCGTGATTTCCAGTTGTCCCTGAAACCAGATCTCGACCTCCGCGGCATCGAGAGGATCAAAGCGCACCTCGACGGTGTGACCGGCCCGATGAGGCGGAGCTTCGTAAAGACGGTTGTGCAGCAGGAAGGTGGAATCCCGACGCACCAAGCGATCCAGGCGATGGAAGAAGAGACGGCGCAGATCGGTGGCGGGCGGGAGTTGGCGGATCTGTTCGATATCGCGCTGCCAACGCGCGAGCGGAGTGCTTCCGAGAGCGCTATGTTCGGAGCGATGATAGACGCCTTCGATCCAGATCCACAGGCGATCGTTTAACTCCTCGAGAGAGAGTGCGTGTTTAGGGTCAAGGTTGGCGAGGAATTGCTCTCTTACGGTTCGAAAAAATCTTTCGATTTTCCCCCGGCCTTCCGGCTGATAGGGACGAGAGTGGACAATCAAAATACCGAGTGAGGCGGCAATGCGCGCCAGTTGCGGGGAGCGATAAATCTTCGCATTGTCAATGTACAGACGGCCGGCTATACCACGGGCAGCGACGGCGTGGCGCAGACAGTCGAGCGAGGCATCGAGTCCCTGGCTGGCATAAAACTGCGCATGGGGAATGAGCCGGCTGGCGTCATCGAGAGTGGCGTGAAGAAAAACCTGCATGCGACCGCCATTCACCCGCCGAACCCAGGGGCCAAACAGCATGTCGGCCTGCCAGATTTGATTGCTGAGTTCAGCTTCAAACTTCTTGTGCGCTGGTGGGGCGAGCAGTTGCTTTTCCGACAAGCCGCGTTGTTTAAGGAAACGGTGGAGCGTGGAAGCGGAGAGCGCAGGCGTGTCCTGACCGGAAGACAAGGCCAGTTCGCGCAGCAAAGTCGTGCCGGTGCGATGTGGGTTCTCACGCTTGAGGCGTTCGATGAGACTGGCCAGTTGCGGGTTGATGGCGCGAGACTGACCACGGTCCTGGCGAGGCTTGGGAGCCAGCGCTTCGAAACCGCCGTTGCGGTAGCGCAGCGCCCAATCCAGCAGCGTATCGATTGAAACCGCCGTCCGTTTCGAATGGGGGATGTCGTAGGTGCGGGCGGCGATCTCCTGGGCGCGGCGCGTGAGTTCGCCGCGGGGAAGACGTTCAATTACCAGCGGTGCGATCAGGCCGAAGCGAAAGAGGGCCAATTTTTCGGATTTGGTATCCATGCGGAAAACCTCCATGCCCCGGACGATAATCAGGAGCAGTGATCTTCCGCCATGCAAATGCGGTGTGGGAAAGCTCAGGGAGCGGGGCACTCGGAGGCCAGCGTGATTCGCCGCCCTGCCGGAGCGAGACACGCGGACCAGCCCAGCAGATGGACACGAAGCTGCGAAAACAGGAAACGATGCGCAGCGATCCATCCGATGGATTCGAGCATTCGCAGGGCTCTAGAAACGAAGTCTGCCGCCGGGTCCCGGGGGTGTCCCGGCGCCGCCAGCGGCGTCAGAGCCAGGCTCAGGGCGGGCGCCTGTTTTTGAAAACGGCGAATCCAGAACTGCCCGCGCTGATACGGCATCACGGTTAGCGCGGCCGCCCGCGCGGCGGCCACGAGTGTGAGAACTTTGAGCAGTCGCGCGACAAGGAACAGCGCGATCACGGAGATGCCGAAGCGCAGCCAGGGCAGTGCGAACTCCGGCAGCAGGGAGACTGTGCGTTTACAGATGCGGCACAGGTAGCGGCGCACGCGGATCACGCCGTCAAAGGCAAGGTCCACGAGCGTGCGGCAGTAGAAGCCATGACCGGTCAGAGACTGTTTGGCCTCGCATTGCGGGCAGTGGCCCGGGCGGTAACGGTTGGGATCGGAGATCTCTTCGGCGTACTGTGTGACGGAGCCCGAGAATGGGTGTAGGATTTGCATGAATATCCTTTCCGGGAGTGTTCGAGACTCCCGGGTTTGGGTGTACGCGGAGGGCTCCGGTGATTCGCTCAAAGGACAAACCAGCCGGGCTCTCCGCGCCGTTCGCCATCCTACATCGTTAAATCGTTGACAACCGAACAACAGCTCCGCGAAAGGCTGCGCAAGATTACCGCATTATTCGAGGGAGCCGCGACCGCAGGCGAACGCCAGGCTGCGGCGATCGCGATTGAGCGGACCCGCCAGGCGCTCAACGCCGCGGTCAAAACGCCCGAGACGAAGTTTTCCATTGCGGATCAATGGCAGAGACGCCTCTTTTCCGCGCTTTGCCGAAGATACGGGCTGGAACCGTATCGCTACAAGGGTCAGCGTTACACCACCGTAATAGTGCGCGCGCCGCGGTCCTTTGTGGACAACACGCTTTGGCCGGAATTCCTCGAGTTGCAGGCGGCCCTGCACTCCTATCTCAACGAAGCCACGGAACGTATCATTCGCGAAGAGGTTTTCAGAGACGCGGGCGAAGCGGCGGAACGGGCAGAATAACGGTAACCCGGCGCGATCCCGCGCCAGCGTCAAATTACGCCACGTCTGGGTTCCAAGAAGACTGCCGTCCACGCATGACTTAATTCGAGAAAAACCACCGGCTAAGAGAGGGAAAATCGTGAGCCGTTACAGTATGCGTTGTGTTCCTTTCGTTAGTGACCCACATCACCGAGGAGAACGCACACGTCACTTTTTCACGGTCGAATTTCATTTATCGTGTTAGCGTCACCATGCGCGTGGATGCTCCCGCTTTCTCACGCTCAGAAACCAGGTCCCGGGCTTTTGTTCGGACGCCGTATTAGGAACTCGTTGCTTGCCTTCTAGGTCTTTCACGCGACTCTGCGGTGCAGAACTCAAGGGGCTCTGTCCAAGTCCTGATTTGTTCGGGAAATAGGAAACTTGGGTACCGGGATCCACTTCGGCGGTTTCCGCGTCAATCAGGACCTAGGCTGTAGTTTTGCCTGACCGCCGCCGGTAAAGTCATCCACTTAGCGAATCATTGATTCTGACTCTCGGAGCAGTGTTTTTACGTTAGAGTGATCGCCCCTTTCTCTTTTATTTTCCAGTTCTCGTGATGGCGGCCCTTGACGCGCCCCGCGCAAAGTGGGAGGAATGAGCTAGTAAGAGGTTCTTCAGACCGCTCGTTTGGAGGACACGATGAGAGGCCTCAATCCAATTCACGTTCCACACTTTCAGCATTTTTCTGTGCACAGCGCACTCGTCTCGGCGCGCGACAAGTTGGGTGCACACAGCATCGAAATCACGATCACACTTGTGACCCTAGTCGGTCTATTGATCGCCTTGACTTTTTGGGCCGTCGTAGCTCGTTGAGAGAGATGCCGCGACTTGTATCGCGGATTGGGCGCAAATTGGCGCCTCAGGGGCCCGGTGGATAGTGGGAACAACCCGGGCCCCTTTTTCTTGTCTGGCGATGGGCCTAGGTTTTCTCACCATAGAATTACCTTGCAACTCTCCAGTCGCGGACCGTGCGAATGAGTATTGGGACGGACTTGTCCGCTTTGCGCGTTTGGACTTTATCGACGCCGTGTACCGCTCGAGAGCGTTAGAGACTAGCTGGAAGCGGTTCAGAAGATGTCGCCAATTTTTCTCTTGGTCGCGCCTTCAAATCGATTATTATAATAGGACGATGGAGATAATTAGCTGTGCAGCTTGCAGGAGGGCCCAGCACCGCACTTCCTGGGTTGTTGTAGGGAATATCAAGCCGGAAAAACCCCACAACACGTCGGCAAACGCGTGCGCCAATGTCGGCACCCAGATATTCCTTGACCGAATGTATAGCCATGCCATCGGAATAACCGCCAGAATATTGTCAATCGGCGTCATGACGAACGGCCCAAGGATCGGATGGTCGGGAAAGTTCCCCATGAAGTAATAAATTGGCGTGTGCCAGAAACCCCATATGACACCCAGCAGAAGCAGGCCATTTAGGAGGCCGAACGAGCGGACCAATTTCCCCTGGGCGTAACCCCGCCACCCGAACTCTTCTGCGAAGGCGAAAGGAATCGAAATCGCGATATAGATCAACATGGTTTCCACGAGTTTCGTCGGGTTTGAGGCGAGGCGGCCGATTGCGGTCGAAGCAGGCGCCAGGGCAGCATAGCCGAGACGGATCGAGAGTGGTAGCGACATGAGGAGTGCGATGACCGGTAGAAGAATTGCCCAGAGCCAGTAGACGATCTGTCCCCTACCCCATCCGACAGAGCGGAGTCCGTCGTGGATACGCAAACGGAAGGCCAGCGCCATCAGTCCCGGGATGAACATCAACGCATTTCCAGCCCAGTTATTGGTGATATGCAGAACTGGAAAGCACGCTACAATCAGCGTCGATGTAATAATGACGGCAAAGGCGTAGAGTAGAACTTCTTTTCGTTCCCGACCCGTCTGATCAGGATAGCCAGAGCCCCCGTAGAACCACACCGCGGTCTTCATTGCGCCCCCCTGGTCGCAATGTACGCAGCTAATGGAGGAAAGTTCCCCTTCGCTGCACAATCTGCGATGGAATCTACTTTCCGGTAACCGCGTTTACCAGGAGCTAAGTGGGTTCGGCTGGAACTCTGGGCAAAACTAGAAGTCCCGCCATGGTCTCCAGAGCGGAACGCTTGTGTAGTGTACGTCTGTGGGTCTATTGAGAAGTTCTCTGGACTTGGTGAGAAGGCGCTTCAACAAGGTGAGTAGCAAAATCCCAACTTTCATGGGCGCAGACTAGCGCCGAATGCTGTAGTTGTCAAGGAGCCATCCGGATTCGGAAAATGGTGCATCTGGGTATTGTGAGGAACTTGTCCGGGAACGGCGTTAAACCTAAATTATGCACACAAATTGCCTTGTGGCGGTGCAGTGAGCTTCAGCTTCCACAATCTTTTTTAGTTTTCGCTTGATGGTCTCTGTCTGCGTTCTCCCGATGTTGTAAGTCGTTAGAGCTGCTTCGTTTGCCGTGCATAAAAAATCATGCACGATGGTCAGTCAGCACCGCAGGGCCAGCGGTACAACGGGTGCGAACC